>NZ_CAKJTP010000058.1:0-7210 GCF_917627335.1 Protofrankia sp. CiT1
ACCTTGCCCGGCCTGCCCGCGGTTACCCTGGGTGTGGTGAGCCTGCCCGGAGTCGTCTCGCTGAGGGCTGCTGGTTGCCCGTTCGGCCCCGGGAACGCGGGCCGTGCGGCTACGCCGGGGAACCGCGGGGCGACGGCAGGCTTGGCCCGGCCTTCGACGGACGCGGTGATCCCCGCGAGCAGCGTGTCGGCGGCGGCCGTCTCGTCGCGGCCGACCAGATCGATGTAGGTGGTTGAGCGCAGCAGGCCCTCGGGCCGGCACTCCGCGACCCGGACCGGCACGATCCGGCGCTTGCGCCCCTCGGGGTCGTCCGGCCAGATCGCCAGCCACTCGGCGTTGCCGTACCGGGAGTCGGTCAGATAGGTGGGGGACAGGACGGGCACCACCCGGGCCGAGGCCGGCAGCGTGCGGTGCATGCTGGCCGCCCAGTTCGTGCCCGGGACGAGGTCCCACGCCTGCACGAACACCCGCGCGGGCCGGTCGCCGAACCGCACCCGGGCCTCCAGCTGCCACGCGATCCACTCTGCCCAAGCGGCGTCCGTGCCGGTATAGCTGACGAAGAAGTCGTAGCGATCGTCGCTGCCTGAACCTGACGTGTCAGATGCTTCGCCCCCATCACCCATGGGCCAAGAATGTCACGATCCGCGTCCGGTACAGCCGTCGGGCGTGCCCGGCGTGCGGAGCGCACAGCGCGGAGGGTGGCCGGTCGCCTTTCCGTCCTGCCTTTCCGTTCGGCGTTTCTGGCTGGCGCGGTCGTGCGGTCAACCATCCAGCGGGAGTACCCGAGGTAGCATAAGGAGTATGAGCGAGCCTACCCAGAAGTACTCGATCACAATGCCTCGGGACGTCGCCGAGGCGGCCCGCGCCCGCGGCGGTCCCTCAGGCCTGTCCGCATACGTCGCCGCGGCCGTCGCGCGCCAGATCGAACGCGACAACCTCAACGACCTGATCGCGGTCGCGGAGGCCGAACACGGACCGATCACCGATGACGAGATTCAGGCCAGGCGCGATGCCCTGCTGCGCGCCCGCGAGCAGCAGGGCATCGCCGGCTTGAGCGTGGCATGATCCGCGCGCCCGTAGTGCCGGGCGGCATTCTTGTGCTGGACAGTGAAGGACTCGCCAAAGCCGTACAGCGCGACCGCGAGGTCACCGCCTGGCTCGCACTGGCCCGCGCCGACGATATGCGTGTGATCACCAGTGCGGCGACGCTGGTCGAGGTGGTGCACCCGCACATCAGGCGTCCGGCTCTCGAATGGACCCTGTCCCGCATCGTCATCGAGCCCGTCACCGAGGACATCGCCCGCCATGCGGCGGCTCTCCTGGGTGATGCGGGTCTGCATGGTCACAAATACGCGATCGACGCCATGCTCTGCGCCACCGCGCTCGCCGTCCCCGGTCCGGTCACGGTGCTCACGTCGGATCCTGACGATCTCGCGGTGCTCTGTAGCCGGCGGGTTGCTCTCATCAAAATCTGAAGCGCCCGGAGTCTGACATCGCGTTGTCTACCGGATGTTCGTCCGAAGGCGTGTTTGTGCGTTCGGCTGGATCGCCGCCACCGCGCTCGCCCTCGACGTTCCGGTGGTCAGCCAGGATGATGACCACGCGGACATACCGGGCCAGCGTGATCCGCGTCTGGCGATCGCCGCGGGAGAACGGATTGATCCCTTGTAGAGAAAGCCACACGTGGGATCGCAACCGGGCTAAGAGCGCCCGGCAATAGGGGTGTGGATCAAGGAGTGGGGTTGGGGTGCGTGCATCGCGAGGCGGCGGAGGGAGCCACCGGAGGTGTTGGGCGTCGACCGACGAGCCGGGGTACCCGTGCATCGCGCAGCGATGGACGGGGAGCGATGCGGCGAGATGTGTGCCCCAGCCCCGCGACGCCGCGCCCCCTATTGCCGGTCGCTCTAGACAGACGGGCTCGGCTCCTGCCGCCGGCCGTCGTCCGGAGTGATCGGCGAGGCGGGGATGGGTACCGCGGGCGTGCGGGCCCGCGGTGGGCGAGTGAGCACCGCGCCGACGACGATCAGAAGGCCGCCGATCAGGACATCCGGGCCGAGTGGCTCCGACAGCGCCGCGGTACCGAGAAGCGTGGACCACAGCGGGATCAGGTAGGTGACCGTGGAGGCGACTGTCGCGCCGGCCGCACGGATCACGCTGAGGTTCAACACGTACGCCACGCCCGTCCCGAATGTTCCGAGCAGTAGGAGAGCGATCCCGGCCCCAGGGCCGGGCCAGCTCGGCAGGCCGCTGACAAGTGGGCCGACGGCCAGCAGTTCCATGGTCGCACAGGAGATCTGTACGGCTGACAGCACGATCGCGGGCTCCCCGCCTCCGGAGAAGAAGCGCCGGGTGTAGGCGAAACCGGCCCCGTAGCAGGCGGCCGCTCCGAGGCATGCCAGGCTCCCGGGGACCGTGCCACCGTGCACCCCATGCCAGACGCCGAGTACGACGAGAACGCCGACGAACCCCATCAATAGCCCGAGAAGCCGTCGCGGCTCAGGCTGCTCCCCGGGCACCAAGACCAGAACGAAGACGAGCGTCGTCAGCGGCGTCGTCGCGTTGAAAACGCCGGCGAGCAGCGAACTCACCTGCGTTTCACCCCACGCGAACAGCGCGAACGGCATGGCGTTGAGCAGGGCCGCGACCACCGCCGCGTGGCCCCAGGTCGCGCGGGAGCGGGGAAACCGCAGTCTCTTCGCCAGGCACACGGCACTGAGCGCCAGAGCGCCGAACAGGCATCGCCACAGCGCCACCCACATCGGGGGGACGCCCTCGTCGACCGCAATTTTGATCAGTGCGAAGCTTGACCCCCAGATCGCGGACAGCAGGATGAAGCTTGGTAGCCATCCGATCTGGATGTGCCGCTCGGTCACCTCGGTCATCGTCCAGCCTTCACACGTTGGGGCACCGTGCCCGGCCATCGTGCGCGATACCGATCACTGATCGTCGGTGGCGCGGCCTGCGCTACATAGGGTGAGTGACGGTTGCTACCCACCGTGGCCGGCGCCGGATGTCGTTTGCCAGGCGGAAAGGACCTCGCCCGGACCCCAGACGAGATCCACGTGAGTAAGGTCGAGAGCTGGGTCGGTGCCGGACAGGGACACGATGGCAAATCCCGTGTCGCCGACGGTGAAACCGGGCACCGCGGGTGCGCTGCGCATGAGGTCCGCGAGGTCATGGTTGTCGAACGCGGTTCCCAGCCACTTCACCGATCCGACGAAGTGCAGCCGTTGCGCTACGGGTGACCGGTCGGCTCCGACGAGGTCCAGCTCCGGGTCGAACTGGCGGTTCCACCAACCGCCCACGGCTTCGACGTCGGGCCAGGGCAGCGCGCCTGAGACCGACGCGAGTTCCAGCGCCTCGCGGACCAGCGGTTCGACCGCTCTGCCCCGCCATGCCGGCCAGCGGCGTTGCACAAGCCGGAAGGCCGCTTCGGGCCGTCCGCGACGTGCCTGTTCCTGGGCGGATCGCAGCGCGGTGAGATACAGGCGCAGATTGCTGTCGGCGACCCGGTAGAGCGCGGGCTTGCCAGGGCGGGTGGACAGTGGTTCATCGACAGCGAGTACCCGCTTCTCCTCGACCAGCCGGCGTAGGAGCGGCGACAGCGATCCTGAGCTCAGGGCCCCCTGGCGGCTGCCCGCGGACGCGGCGATGTTGGCGTGTGTACGGTCTCCGCTGCCCACCGCCTCGAGAACCCGCCGCGACTGGTCGGGTGCGGGAAACTCCGCCATCAGTGTTGATTCCGGCACGCTGAACAGTGGCGAGGCCGGGTCGGTGCATTCCTGTTCGATGAAGGGCAGCGGCGGAGTTCCGGCTGGCCAGTTCCGGAGAATACCGGGCAGCCCGCCGGAAACCAGCTGGGCGTCGATCGCGTCAGCCCCGTCCAGACCCAGCGCACGTCCCGTTTCCGCCGGGTTGAGGGGGCCGAGGACAAGATTGTCGGCCCGTCCGAAGAATGGCCGGTCGTAGGCGGTGAGCCGTTCCATCATGTGGATATCGCTGCCGAGGAGCAGGAGGAGCACCGGGCGTCCGGCGAGCAGCCGGTCCCAGGCCGTCTGCAGCGCCCCGTCGAACAGATCGTCCTGTTCCGCGAGCCAGGGAAGTTCGTCGAGGACGACGATGGCAGGGAAGTCGGGTAGGACCGAGGCGAGGACACGGAAGGCGTCAGGCCAGCTTCCGGTGGCCGCGGTCGGCACGAGTTCACGCTCGGTCGGCAGGGACGACTCCCTGAGGTCCGCGAAGAAGGCGGCCACCGATTCGACGGGTGAGGCGCCCTTGGTCGCGGTGAAGAAGAAATAGGGGACACCGGCCCGATCACAGAACTCCTGCACAAGGCGTGACTTACCCACCTGTCGCCGGCCCCGGAGGGCGACGGCTCGTCCAGCGCGGGAGGAGGTCAGCTGATCCAGCCGCTTGCGCAGGAGGGCAAGCTCGGTCGCTCTGCCGACGAAGTCCCACGCCATGAGGGCATCCCATCTATGTAGATGACATCTACATAGATGCATGCTACCGGTGGAGTGCGGGGGATCTGGTTGGCTGGGCGGATGTCGCACCGGGTCCCGTGAGCCGGGGCGACATCCTCGACGGGGCGGGCGCGCTGCTACTCGTCCAGCGCGGGCGGGAGCCGGGCCGTGGTCCGCGGTCGGTGCCCACCGCCTCGAGAACCCGCCGCGACTGGCCGGGGTGCGGGAAACTCCGCCATCAGCGTTGATTCCAGCCCGCTGAACAGCGGGACGCGGCGTCGCGGGGGTGGGGCACACACCTCGTGACGTTGTCGTCGGTCAACCACCCCAAGGGCCAGGGTGGTTCCCTCCGCCGCCTCGCGACGCACGCGCCCCAGCCCCACCCCTTGATCCACATCCCTATTGTCGGGCGTTCTTACTGAGGCATGGCGTCGACCAGTTTCAGCAGCGTCGCCGCCGGGACGGGTATCCAGTCCCAGACGTCCACGCCCACGTTGATCTGTCGTTCACTGATCTGCCAGGCGTCGTGTACGTGCCCGCACAGCAACGGCCGGCCGTCGTCATCGGGACGGCTGTCGACATAGCGGTCGGATTCCGTGTGGTCGCCGCGGTAGGGGAAGTGGGCCAACGTGACCAGCTGGTTGCCGATCCGGTGTTCCCGCACGACTCCGGACGTGTGGACGTCGGCGAAGCCCGCCTCGATGTACCGACGGATCTGGCCGGCGTGCCGGCGGTGCCCGGACCAACAGGAGTCATGATTACCGGCGACGAGAATCTTGCGGCCGTTCAGCGCGGCGACCGGGCCAAGCTTCGCCGGCGTGAGCGAGACGTCCCCGAGAACCCAGACGGTGTCCGTGGCCGCCACCACGGCGTTCCAGCGTGCCACCAGGCCGGCGTTCATTGCCTCGACGTCGGGCCAGGGCCGCGAGGCATAGCTCAGAATGTTCGTGTGGCCGAAATGGAGATCGGCTGTGTACCACGTCGTCACAGAATCCCTGTCATTACCAGTCGGTTCACGGCCAGTCGATGCCGTCGATCAGTTCGGTTGCCGTGACGTCGAGTAGGTCGCTGCGCCCGGTCTCGTCGTATTTGCCGTCCACGAGTTGCCAGATTCGCACCGTCCGGCGGTTCGGATCGGCGACGATCAGTTCGTCCACCTCGTGCGCGGCATAAAAATCGATCTTCGCATAGGTCTCATCGTCCGGTGACACGACCTCGATGACCACGGCGGCGGTGGAAAGGTACACGCCGGTCGGGTTCCCGCGGTGCAATCCACCGTCGGGTACCCGGTAGTCGTTGCGGCGGCCGAGGTTGAACGGGCCGGTGCGTACAAGCCCGGCGGCCCGCGCACGAATCCGTAGCAGCGCGCTGATTTCGTCGTCTACACGGCCGTGTTCGGCTGATGGGCCCGGCGCCATATGGTATTCCCCGTTCCAGATCTCGTCGAAGGTGTCCTGCCCGAGCGATTCGCGCCGGGCGATGAACTCGTCGAGGATCTGAGGGCGTTCGCCGAGAACTATGGTGCGCATGCCGGACCGCCTCTCCGTGACTTCGTCGACTTCGTCGACTTCGTCAGCCGAAGGCCGCGAGAGTCTCTCGTGGTCACACCAGATTATAGATCAATACCGTGCCATCCGTGTCCGGGAGTGTCTCTCGCCGGATCACGCGTTCCGGCGGCGCGCTGCCGGCTCGGTCAGCGACGGCGGTTCGTAGCCCGCGTCCGCCATGTTGATCGTGATGCCCGGCGGCACGATCTCGTCGATCCGGTTCAGGACGTCCGGCGAGAGCGTCACTTTGACCGCGTCGAGCTGTGACTCGAGCTGCTCCAAGGTCCGCGGGCCGATGATTGCCGAAGTGACGGCCGGGTGGGTGAGGACGAACGCGATGGCCAGGTGGATGAGGGAGAGCCCCGCGTCTTCGGCCAGGAGGGCGAGCCGCTCGACCGCCTCGAGCTTGGTGGCGTTCGCCGGGAGGGTCAGGTCGAAACGTCCGGGCGTGCGCTGGCCACGGCCGGAGACGGGCAGCTCGGCTCCCTTGCGGTATCGCCCGGACAGCCACCCGCCGGCCAGCGGGCTCCACGGGATCACGGCTAGTCCGTAGCGCTGCGCAACCGGCAGGACCTCGCGCTCGACACCGCGGGCCAGCAGGGAGTACGGCGGTTGCTCGGACACGACACGTTCCCGGCCTCGCCGCTCGGCGATCCACTGCCCTTCCACGATGGCGGACGGCTCGAAGGTCGACGTCCCGATATAGCGGATCTTTCCTTGGTGGACGAGGTCGCTCAGAGCGCCGAGGGTGTCGTCGAAGTCAGTGCCGGGCTCGGGCCGGTGCACCTGGTAGAGGTCGATCCAGTCGGTCCGCAGGCGGAGCAGGCTGTTCTCAACCTCGCGGATGATCCATCGGCGGGAGTTGCCCCGATGGTTGGGGTTGTCGCCCATGGGTGCGTGGAACTTCGTCGCGAGCACCACCTCGTCCCGCAGGCCCCCGGCGAGCGCCTTGCCGACGATTTCCTCGGACTCACCCTGTGAGTAGATGTCCGCGGTGTCGATGATATTGATGCCCGCGTCCAGGGCACGGTGAATGATCCGGATGCTGTCGTCATGGTCGGGATTTCCCCAGGCGCCGAACATCATCGCCCCGAGCGTCAGCGGACTGACCTTCACCCCGGTCCGGCCGAAGGCGCGAAGTATCATCGTGCTTACTCTCCTTTAGAGCGACCGGTCCAGAGCGACCGGCAACAGGGGGGC
>NZ_CAKJTP010000058.1:7701-25643 GCF_917627335.1 Protofrankia sp. CiT1
ATGAATTTGATCCAATCGAATCGAATTTAATCGAACCCGGTCAGAACGCCAACTGGCCCGTCAAAGCGTGAGCTGGTCCATCGCTCGAAAGATCCGTTCCATGGAGACCGGGTACGGCGTCCGCAGGGTCTGGGCGAAGTAGCTGACCCGTAGTTCCTCGATCATCCAGCGGATCCGTGCCAGCCCCTCGCTGGGCGGGCTGCCCGGTGGGAGCCTGCCCAGCAACTGGTTGTACTCCCGCGTCACCTGTTCGATGTGCCGGGTGCGTTCCCGGTCACGGTTCGGATCGCTCGGCAGCTTGTCCAGGCGCAGTGTGATCGCGGTCAGGTAGCGGACGAGGTCGGGCAGCCGAGCCCAGCCCGTGCCGGCGACGAAGCCCCGATACACCAGGCCGGAGAGCTGGGAGCGCACGTCACTGAGGGCCGCCACCAAGGCCAGGCCGGTCGTCGTCCTCAGCTGCCGCTCGATGGTGTGCGCGGTGGCCAGGACCCGCTCCACCTTTGTCACGACATCGATCGCGGTCACGGTCAGGCCGGCTTGGACGATGTCGCGCAGCTTGGCGAACCCGTCGGCATCCCAGGCCGGACCGCCGCATTCCGTGATCAGTTTGTCAACGGCGCAGGCGATGCAGTCATCGAGCAGCTCGGTGGCGTTGCGGTATGGATGATGGCTGAGCGTCAGTTTGGCCTGGTTTGTCAGGGCGGCGTTGATGTCACGGACCGGTGACGGCGCGTTCAGCAACAACAGACGCCGGGTGCCCTGCCACATGGCGTGGCGGGCGTCGGTCTCGGTGGCGAAGACGCGGATCGCCACACTGTCGGTCTCGTCGACCAGCGCGGGATACGCCCTGACCGGCTGGCCGGCGCGGCGTTGTTCGACGAGCTGGGGGATCGGGCCGAAATCCCAGGTCCGCAGGCCGTGGCGCTCGACACCGTCCGCCACGGCGTTGACCGCCACCCGCATCGTCGGTGCCAACGCCCGGGTAAGCGCGGCGAGGTCCTTGCCCTCGGCGAGAGTGGCCTGTGTCTCGTCGACGATCCGGAATGTGATCTTCAGGTGGTCGGGTACCCGGTCGAGCTGCCAGGCGTCCCTGGGCACATCCACGTTGGCGAGGTGGCCGAGCTCGCGTTCCAGGATGGCGAGCAGTGGTCCGTCCGCCGGTGTCACCGATTCCAGCACCCGCCTGGCGTAGTCAGGCGCCGGGACGAAACTGCGCCGTATCTGCTTGGGCAAGGATCTGATCAGCGCGGTCACCAGTTCCTCGCGCAGGCCGGGTACCTGCCAGTCGAAACCTTCGGCGGTCACCTGGTTGAGTACCGGCAGCGGGATGCACACGGTCACGCCGTCCGCGTCCGTGCCGGGTTCGAACTGGTAGGACAGCGCCAGGGCGAGTTCGTTATGCCGCCAGACGTCGGGGTAGTCGCGCTCGTCGACCCCGGCCGCGTCTGTCTTGATCAGCATGGTGGTGGAGAAGGCGAGCAGGTCGGGCTGGGTGCGCTGGGTTTTTTTCCACCAGCTGTCAAAGTGGCGCCCGGAGACGACATGAGTGGGGATTCGCTGGTCGTAGAAGTCGAACAGGGTCTCGTCGTCGACCAGGATGTCGCGGCGGCGTGCCCGGTGTTCCAGTTCCTCGACGTCGTCGAGCAGCTCCCGGTTGGCGTGGAAGAACGCGTGGTGGGTCTGCCAGTCGCCCTCGACCAGGGCGTGGCGGATGAACAGGTCCCGGCACAGCTGCGGGTCGATCGCGCTGTAGTTCACCTTGCGGGAAACGACCAGCGGAATCCCGTACAGCGTCACCTTCTCGGATGCCACCACCGCGCCCCGGCTCTTCTCCCAGTGCGGTTCGCTGTATGCACGCCGGACCAGGTGGGGCGCGAGCGCTTCCGCCCATTCCGGTTCGATACGCGCAACCGTCCGTCCCCACAGCCGGGACGTCTCGACGAGCTCGGCGGCCATCAACCAGCGCGGTGGTTTCTTGGACAACGCCGAACCGGGGAATACCGCGAACCGGGCGTTGCGCGCCCCCTGGTAGTCCTGCTTCTCGGTATCGGCGAGACCGATGTGCGACAGCAGGCCGGCCAGCAGCGAGACATGGATCCCGCGGGGGTCGGCGGGCGCGCTGTTCAGCGACATCCCGAGGGTCTTCGCGGCCTGGCGCAGCTGGCTGTATATATCCTGCCACTCCCGTACCCGCAGGTAGTTCAGAAAATCGGCCCGGCACAGCTTGCGGAACTGGTTTCCCGACAGTTCCCGCTGCTGTTCCCCCAGATACTCCCACAGGTTGAGGTAGGCGAGGAAATCCGACTGTTTGTCGGTGAAGCGGCCGTGTTTCTCCGCGGCGGCCTGCTGAGCGTCGACGGGACGTTCGCGCGGGTCCTGGATGGACAGCGCGGCAGCGATGACCATGACTTCGTGTACGCAGCCGTTGCTTTCGGCCGCCAGTACCATGCGGGCCAGTCGCGGGTCGAGCGGCAGCTGCGCCAGTTTACGTCCCAGCGGCGTCAGGCGGCGATGCCCACCGGTCTTCGCGGCTCCGTTGGCGGGTTCCGTCTCGACGGCGCCGAGTTCGGTGAGCAGCAACACCCCGTCGGCGATACTGCGCGAATCCGGGGCGTCGATAAAGGGAAATGCCGCGATGTCGCCCAGGTTCAACGCGGTCATGGCCAGGATGACGGACGCGAGGTTCGTCCGCAGAATCTCCGGATCGGTGAACTCCGGGCGGGCGGCGAAGTCCTCGGCCGAGTACAGCCGGATGCAGATACCGTCGGCCAGCCGCCCGCAACGTCCCTTCCGCTGGTTCGCGGATGCCTGTGAGATGGCTTCGATTGGCAGGCGCTGGACTTTTGTCCGGCTGCTGTAACGGGAGATGCGCGCTGTGCCCGGGTCGATCACGTACCTGATGCCGGGAACCGTCAACGAGGTTTCCGCGACATTGGTGGCGAGCACGATCCGGCGCCCGGCGTGGGGCTGGAAGACCCGGTGCTGTTCCGCGGCGGACAACCGTGCGTACAGCGGTACGATCTCGGTATCGCGCAACTGCCGTTTTGCCAGGATGCCGGCGGTATCGCGGATCTCCCGCTCACCGCTGAGGAAGACGAGGATGTCGCCGGGGCCCGCCGCGCACAGCTCGTCCACCGCGGCTGTGATCGCTTCTGTCGGGTCGCGTTGGACCGCCGTGGCGGCGGCCCTGCCACCCCTGACGCCATCCGTGCCGCCGGATCCGGCATCGGGGTCGATCTCCGCCACCAGGGGCCGGTAGCGGACCTCGACGGGAAAGGTCCGGCCGGTAACCTCGATCATGGGCGCGCCGCCGAAGTGGCTGGAGAAACGCCGTGGGTCGATGGTCGCCGATGTAATGATCACTTTGAGGTCGGGCCGGCGGGGCAGGAGCTGCTTCAGATAGCCGAGGATGAAGTCGATGTTGAGGCTGCGTTCATGGGCCTCATCGATGATCAGCGTGTCGTACTGGTACAGCGACCGGTCTGTCTGGATCTCGGCCAGCAGGATGCCGTCGGTCATCAGCTTGATCAGGCTGTCGCCGCCGACCTGATCGGTGAACCGCACCTTGTAGCCGACTATCCCGCCTGGTTGCCCATCGGGTTCGCCCAGCTCCGCCGCGACCCGTTCCGCCACCGCCCGTGCCGCCAACCGGCGCGGCTGGGTGTGGCCGATCAGCCCGCGTACACCGCGTCCCAGCTCAAGGCATATTTTCGGCAGCTGCGTGGTCTTTCCCGAGCCGGTTTCGCCGGCGAGGATGACGACCTGGTGGTCCCGGATCGCGGCGAGGATCTCGTCCTTTTTCTGGCTGACCGGTAGCGCTGGGGGATAGGTGACGGCCGGCACGCGCGCGCGCCGCCGCTGCACGCGCAGCGCGGCTGTGTCGATGTCAGCGGTGATCGTAGCGAGGGCGGCCTGGCGAGCTTCGGGGTCGCGTATTTTGCGCATGCCGTCGATACGGCGCTGTAGACGGCGCTGATCGCGCACCATCAGATCGGGCAGTCGTGCGGCCAGGGCGGTGGGCGGAGGCATCGGGAAGCAGCGTCCAACGAAGTGTGGATGGCGGGCAAGGGGCAACGGGTACCGACCCGTTGGTCAAGTGGCCGTCGGCCGTCGGGTATTCCCGGTGTCACGACCTACTCAATCAGGATGAAGGCCCATCATGTCCGTGCTCGCTGTCACCCGGTGCAATGCCAGCGGTCCCCGAGTGAGGAGGATGGGCCGGCGGTGGGCATGGGATGGGTGCCGCCTGGAGCCCGGCGGAGGTCCCGGGCGGGTGGGCTGATCGCGTGGGTGGTCGAGTGGCTGGTCGAGCATGCCGCCACCGCGGTGGCGGTGACAGCCGGGCATGCGGTGGCAAGGGGCGGATGCGGCGGCAAGGGGGCGGCAGCGTGGCCGTGGAACCCGGCCGGTGAGACGCCCCGCGGGGTAACAGCTGACCGCTGGGGTGACACCGGGTGGGAAGCGCGGCCACCGTGCACAGCGGCCGCGCTTCCCACATCAGCTTGTCCAGATGGTTATCTGCGAATGTACGTCCTGATCAGTTCCGGCCTGCTGTCCTGTCGTCCTGTGCCGGTCTTTTAGCTGTCGCGGCGCACGACCCGGCGAGCGGTTCGCCGTCCTGTGCGCCGTCCCGTGCGCCGGGCAATCCGGCGAGAGCGTCCAAGCATCGTCATCTCTCCCTCTGTCGCGCTGTGCGAGAACTCAGATCGTCGCCTTTTCCGCCTTTGCCAGCGCCTCGGCCTCGCGGGCTTCCACCAGGCCCAGCGACACCAGGTCGAGCGGACTGATGAACTCCGAGGCGAGCCGGAATCCGCCCGCTCGCGCGATCGAGTCCCGTAGCGGGATGGCCCACCGGTGCTCAAGCAGGATCAGCGCGGCCGCGGTGTCCTCGGGAATCTCGGCGAGCACGTCCCAGGCATCCTCCTCGCTGAACACCCCACCCCGTTCGGCGGCGGTCCGCGCACCGCGTTCGGCACCTGCCCGCATGCCGGCCTCGCCGCCTTCGCCGAGCCCGACGAGCGCGCCCACCAGGGCGCCGAGCTCGACCTGCTCCTCGTCGGTCAGCTGGCTGCCGCGTACGGCGGCGACATCGCCGTCGGCGTCCTTCTGGACGACCAAG
This sequence comes from Protofrankia sp. CiT1, assembly GCF_917627335.1. Taxonomy (NCBI): domain Bacteria; kingdom Bacillati; phylum Actinomycetota; class Actinomycetes; order Frankiales; family Frankiaceae; genus Protofrankia; species Protofrankia sp. CiT1. The sequence continues at coordinate 12,821 of NZ_CAKJTP010000058.1, forward strand.
GCGTCGACCACCCGTACAAGGTCGTTGTCACGAAGCCGTTGCAGCTCAGTCTGGATCTCACCACGGAAATCAGGCTGCTTGAAACCGAGCACCAGGAGTTGGACGGGTCCGATCGTCATGTCTGTTCCCTCCTCGCCCACCGTTTTCAGCGGTCATGTGAACGATGGGCTTCTTTCCCGGCCGGAGTCCTCACCCCAACCGGGTGAGTCGCCGTCCGCCAGCGGCGCCGGTCTGTCGCTGCCGGCGTCTCCCCGCTGGCCCCAGCCGATCGCGGCTGGGCCGCGCGCCGGGGCGTACGCGGCCTCGCGGGGCATATCGCCATACAAGTACTACGGCGTGTTTCCGAAGGTGTCGTCCGGTCAGGGAGCCGCGGCCAGGGGCCGCCTGGGCGTGGCGAGCCGGACAGCTGGCTTCCGGAACACGCCCTAGATGTTCACCCGATCGCTGCCGGTTGTCCGCGGTCGGTCGGAACAATATGTTGATGGCAGAGCCGCCAGTAGTCATCTTTGGTCCCGGTACACACAGCGACAGTTGGTGGGCGCTTCTGCCCACCGCCGACGTCCTCCGTTCTCCGCATTTCAACGATCTGCTTGCCCTGGTGGAGCGCGCAATGGCGAAACAGGAACCAGGCCGTCCGTTCATCCTTACGCTTGACCATCGCGGCACACGCGAACCAGGCGAACCAGGCGCACCAGGGCGCGGGCTTCGCGCTACGACGGCACCGTCCAGCACGCCAGTTCGGTATGTGTACGGGCTGCCGTCGAGCAGGATTAAGAGCGCCCGAGGATAGGGCGTTCGATCAGTGAGCGGTTCATCCGTGCCCGGTCCGGCAAGGCGGAAGAGGAAGGCGCCCTGGTGGTGGGCGCCGACTGAGGACAACGCGGCCGGGCGGGACGCGGGGAGCCGCGAGCCGGACAGTCCTATCCTCGGGCGCTCTAAAAGCGACCGGCAATAGGGGTGTAGCTCAAGGAGCGGGGCTGGGGGTGCGTGCGTCGCGAGGCGGCGCAGGCCCCGGTAGCGGTGTTCTGCTCCGTCATGCCGCGGTCAGCCAAGGCCGCCGACAACGGTGCGTTCGCCGATAATGGGCAGCGGTCCGGTGTACACATCGGCGTAGCGTGAGTCCTTCCGGACCTCGTACACCCAGCTTTTGCTGACCGTGACACCGCGGGCGGCCAGGAAGGCCAGCGCCTCGCTGGCGGACCCGTTGGTCTGTTCCAGCGCATGCACGATGGCCTCCCGTTTGTCCGCGGCGTCCAGCGTCAGGGAAGGTGCAATCGTGCCGCCGGACATCCCGGCACCCTCGCCGTCAGGGTCGCTACCTGCCAGGTGAGCCACTGTGGGCTGGGAGGTGAAGAGCGGCATGAGATCGGTGACGGCGCGTTGGGCGTCCCGTTGGGTACCGCGTTGGGCGTCCCGTTGGTGAGGAACACCGAATGTGTCATCAGCCGGCTGTCCGGCCGGGGTTGTGCGGCCGCCGGCAGCGCGGTTCTCGGCAGTACGGCTGGCAACCCGGATCTGGCGCATGAGCAGTTCGTAGGAGCCCAGCAGCGCCAGCGCCGGCCAGCCGGCGATGACCCGGGCGGTCAGGTTGGGTTCGGCGTGCAGCACGTTGGCGGCGAGGGAGGCGAAGGCGCCCATGGTCAGCAGGAGGTAGGACAGCCAGGAGCGGCTCCGGCCGGCACGCCGGTCCGCCAGCATCGTCATGGACGCGGCCAGCATCAGGCCGTCCACGCTGAACGGGATGACCGCGGCGGCCGTGGCGTCCTCGCCGTGGTCCAGCGCGACGCCCCGCATGTGCCGGTAGGAGACGAAGGCCGCTACCGCGGCGACGGTGACCACGGCCGCGACCGTGGCCGCGCCGATCGCGCGGTCCGTCCACCCCGCCCGTGCGTCGGTATCCGCACCTGGTCGGTTGTCCTCCGCTGACCCGAACACGCGATCCCCTCCCACTGTTGAGACTCCGCTGACTGAAACAACGTGTTGCGTGACCACATCGATAGCCTGCCACCCACTCGCGCCCACATCACACCAGGGCGTCCTTTGCCGGCGGACCCGTACGGTCCGTGCATGTCACGTCATGCCCGGTCTATCCGGCGCGGCGGCGGTGGTGTCGTCGAAGCCCGTGATCCAGCTGGTCATCGCCCAGCTGGAGACGTTCGGGAGGACTGGTTATCCACCGTGTGGTGGTCATGCGCCGATCGGGGAACGAGCGCCGGGCATGGCGAGGGCACGCTGGTTGGCTGGTGGCGGCTGAGGAGATCAGGCAACGAGCCAGCCTGTGTATCCGGCGGCTGCCAGCACTCGGCAGGCCGCGGCTCCCGACACGGGCCGTGACACGGGCCGGGGCAGTTCCACCGGGGCCGCGCTGAGCCGCGGATGGCAGCGGCGGGCCGTCCATCGATGGTCGTGCGGCTCCACGAGCGGCGCACCGGCAGGCAAGGCCCGTGGGGGATGTCAGCCCGGATCAACGCTCGACGGGGCCTCGCCTTGACGGGGCCTCGCCTTGACGGGGCCTCGCCGTGGAGCGCCGGCAGCGTGAGCTCAGAACCCGGGGAAGACGTGTCGCAGGTCGTCCAGGGTGATCGTAGCGCCCGTCAGGGCCACGGTGGCCGGGGTATGCGCGGCTGCGTGACGGCCGGTGACCAACCGCAGCCACCACTCCGCCGGTGCGTTGAGGACCGCGTCGGGCTGATCAGGCTCCTCGCTGGTGAGCGTGACCGTGTCGCCCAGGCCGAGCCCGAAGGAGCGCTCGGGCGCGGTGGTTCGGACCGTGATCGTGGCGTGCCGGTCGCCGAGGGCGCCCGGCCGGCCGAGGAAGCCGATGATCATGCTGACCTGGTCGAGGAGCGGCTCGATCGCGGCCGGTGCCAGGACGGCCTCCGGGTCGAAGGCGACTTCGACATCCCAGGTGTGGTGGGTGAACTCGGAGAGCCGTAGGCCCGCGGCGGTCGCGACGTCCACCGGGGCGGGCAGGAAGCCCAGATCGATCCGCAGCTCGTCGCGGGTGGGCGCGTCGAGGCCTTCGTAGCAGATGATCAGCTTCTCGTTGGCGGTGATGAAGCCCTCGGCGCGCTCGGTTGGCGACAGCGCGTCCCAACGCGCCCAGACCGACGTGTTGAAGTCCGCGGCGGGCACGCCCGTGCCGTTCAGCGCGCCTTCCAAAGTGGCCAGCGTTATCTCCGCACCGCTGCCCAGATGGCTGAGGACCTGGGACACATCCCACCGCGACGCCCCGGACGGCCGGGAGAGGCCGTCCGGGGTAAGCCCGCGTACCACGGCGGTCACCTGGTCGTGCCCGCTGCGCAGTGCATCGATGATCTGGTCGGCACGATCGGTCATGTTCGTCTCCGAGGAAGGTAGGCCCGGCATCCGGTCGCCAGGGCGCTTTTCGCGTCTGTGGACTGCGATCTGCCAGTAGGGTTTACCACACTGCCGTGGTGGTTTAGCGATGCCTGTTCATCGCGGGCCTGGTGGCTGAAACCGGTCCGCGCCACGCGCCAGCACTGCGTCGTTGTCAGTCAGAATGCGCACTCCACGGTCAGCCAGAATGCGCGCGCCGAGCGGCTGGAGACGGTGGAACGGCCAGGATGGCCGATCAGCCCGCGGGGCTGACGGATTCGATGCTGGCGACGGAGAAGTCACGCTGGCCGTTGCGCAGGCGGCACCAGGAGTCGAGCCACTTGCCGTAGAACTGTTGCGGCTGGATTTGGCGGACGGTACGGGTGCCGTTGTTGTCCCGGTAGGCGATGACGATATCGTGCTGATGGTCCACGGCGCTGGCCAGCAGCTCCAGCTCGGCTTCGTTGAGACGGGTGTTCAGCCGGGCCAGCCGCTTGAAGGTACCGGAGTCCGGCATTGTGCCGGCATCGGGATCCGCGGCCAGCCGGTGGGCGAGGTCGGCCGGGGAAAGCCGGCGTGGCCCATGGGCGGGGTCGGTGTAGCGGGGGGACGCCTGGTGTTCCTGCCGACGCGGCACGATCATCGTGCCGGCGGCGTCCTCGGCGATCGGGTAGAAGCCGACCTCGCGCAGGCGGGCCAGCACGTCGTCGAGTTTGAACGGGCTGGCCAAGACGGTAGGCGCCAGTTGGCTGAACTGCAGCTTCGCCAACGACCGGGTGTGGCGGATCTCAGTGGTCGAGGCTTCGTCGGAGATGACGCAGCAGCGCATGCCACGAACGCGGACCTGCCCGTGCCGGCGTGCGACATCGGAGATGAGGTACTCCAACGGCTGTGGCACGGCGTGCGCCGCCATGTCACGCAGTTCCGCGAGAAGCGTGTCGGCGCTCCACCCCGCGTCGAGCGCGGCCCGGACGCTCGACGCGGAAAAACGCCACGTACCGGCGGCACCGCGAGACTCGGGGACGGCCGCGTCCCGCAGCAGCCGCGACACCGCCGAACTCGGCTGGCCGGCCACCACCGCGGTCAGATCCGACTGCAGGATGACGGTGAACGTGGCTTCGGGCAGCAGGTCGGCGCACTGCCTCGCCAGTTCGTCGACGGCCTCCGCCGCCACCGCGCTGGCGACGGCCAGCAGATGTTCGCCGAGTTCCGACAGCACATCGAGGGCGACCACCCCGAGCAGCTCCGCCTCTCGCGTCGCCGCGGCGGCCTTGCTGGCGCGCCGGACGGCGTCGTACCCGTCCAGCGGGCTGAACCACTCGATCTCCCGGCCAGCCGCGCGAACCGAACCACCTGAACCAGCGGCGTTCAACATCGCCCGGCGGATCCGGCCCGCTCCCGAGAGCAGCGGCAGCGGCGGCGGGAGATCCTTCTCGCCCTCGATCTCTCGGCTGGACGGCGCATGCTCCAGGGAGAACCAGGCCGACGCGAGGACGGCCCAGCGCCGGCCGGGTTCGGCGACGCGCCATTGCTGGTAGTCAGGGGTGGGTGCGTATCCGTCGTCGGTCTGGCCCAGCAGACCAGCGGCGTACGCAAGATCGATCCATACCAGGAGGTCGGCCTCGGGCATGGACAGCCGTTTCGCGAGCCGCGACCGTTCCCGAGGCCCGACACCACCCTTTTTCAGGGCTACCACAGGCGTGGCGCGGGCCTCGTCGAGGAGGGCGGTCACCCGTCCTATGGCTTCTTCGGCGGCGGCCTGGGCCGCGGAGCGCACCATCGCCGGGTCGACGTCCGGCCGTGCGATCGCGGGTTGGCCGGTCAGGGAGAAATCGTGCTCGGCCTGCCAGGCGGCGATCACTACCTCGCGCGGCAGCTCAGGCTGGCGGTTGCTGCGCAGTATCAGACCCGCGGCGATCAGGATCTCGGTTTGGCGGGCTGGGGCGGGTGTTCCGTACTCGATGCGCCAGGAGTAGTCGCCGATCAGGCCGCGCCGGAATTCGTCGAGCCGGTCCCGCGCGGGCTGCGGCAAGCCGGAGATGATTTTTATGATCGTTTTCGGATCTGACATCAGTTCGGACAGCTTTATGATCAACTCAGGCTTGCCCAGGCCGCTGGCGCTGGCTCCGAGCGCGGTGACCGCGGTCCGCAGCTCCGTCACGAGGACCGACTGGGCGATCTTCTTCACCGGGCGGGCGGCGTCGAAGTTCGCCGACCAGTGCGCGCGCAGCCGCTCCAGCAGCCGCACCACGTCGGAGTCACGCCAGGCCAGGCCGCGTACGCACAGGTCGGCGGCTCCGTCCCGGACGGCGCTCTCGGGTGCGCCCAGCCAGGCCGCCAGCGCGGGCACCGTCGCGGACCCGCCCAGCACGGCGAGCGCCTGCCCGACATGCACCGTGTCCCTGTTCAGCATCCGCATCGCGGCGACGAGCGAATCCGTGCCGTCCAGCCGTTGGGCGAGCTGGGCGAAACCGCGGGGAACCGGCTCGATCAGGACATCTGGGCGTGCCGCCAGCAAAGCGGTCAGCGACGCCTCGTCCAGGGTTGCCAAGTAGTCGGCAAACGATTCAGCACACACCTGCTTCATTGTGCTGGGCAGCTTACGCCCGGTTCGCGGCGATCACCAGCGGTGGGCGGCCCATCGCCTGGTCGGCGTCGCCGGAGCGCAAACCCAGACTTTCCAGTCCCGTGGCAGTCAGCCGGCGGGCGAGAGCGCATAATCCGACTGCCCCTTCCCGGACCCGCCCCGTGGGACTGATGAATCGTGCGTGGCGCGGGTAGCAGGTAACAGGCAGGAGGTTCACCGGTGATGGCTCTGCACGGCCAGGCAAGCGGCGAGCAGGCACAGGAGACCGTCGACATCCGGCCCCAGTTCGCCCGGCCGGGCGAGGATGTCGTGGTCCCGCGGTTCCGGATGCCGCGGGAGTCGATCACCCCGGAGACCGCATACCAGATCATCCACGACGAGCTGATGCTCGACGGCAACGCGCGGCTCAATCTGGCCACGTTCGTGACCACCTGGATGGATCCGTACGCGGACCGGCTGATGGTCGAGTGCGCATCCAAGAACATGATTGACAAGGACGAGTACCCGCAGACTGCCGAGATGGAGGCGCGTTGCGTCAACATCCTCGCCGACCTGTGGCACGTCCCGGACGCGCTGAACGCGGTCGGCTGCTCGACGACCGGTTCATCCGAGGCATGCATGCTCGCCGGGCTCGCGCTGACCCGCCGGTGGCGCGCCCGGCGTCGGTCGGCCGGCCTGCCGGCGGACCAGCCGAACATCGTCATGGGGGCCAACGTCCAGGTCTGCTGGGAGAAGTTCGCCCGGTACTGGGACGTTGAGCCGCGGCTGGTGCCGCTCGGGCCGGGACGCACCCGGCTGACCGCCGATACGGCGGTGGCGCACTGCGACGAGAACACCGTCGGCGTGGTGGCTGTCCTCGGCTCGACCTTCGACGGCAGCTACGAACCGGTGGCCGAGATCGCGGCCGCGCTCGACCGCCTCGCGGGATCAGGCGGCCCGGATGTGCCGGTGCACGTCGACGCCGCCTCGGGCGGGTTCGTGGCGCCGTTCTGCGATCCGGAGCTGGTCTGGGACTTCCAGCTGGACCGGGTGGCGTCCATCAATGCCTCCGGCCACAAGTACGGGCTGGTCTATCCGGGGGTCGGCTGGGTGCTGTGGCGCGACGAGGCGGCGTTGCCGTCCGATCTGGTCTTCCAGGTGGACTACCTGGGTGGCTCCGTGCCGACGTTCGCATTGAACTTCTCCCGGCCGGGCGCCCAGGTCGTCGCCCAGTACTACGCATTCCTGCAGCTGGGCTGGGAGGGGTACCGGCGGGTGATGCAGACCTGCCGGGACAACGCCCGCTGGCTGGCCGGTGAGGTGGCGAAGCTCGGGCCGTTCGAACTGGTCTCGGATGGCGGCGGTATCCCGGCGTTCGCGTTCGCGCTGCGGGAGGAGGTCACCGGCTACACCGTCTTCGACGTCTCCGAGCTGCTGCGCACCCGCGGCTGGCTGGTACCGGCCTACCGGTTCCCGCCCGCGCTCAACGAGCTGGCGGTGCTGAGGGTGGTCGTGCGTAACGGCTTCAGCCGGGACCTGGCCGGAATGCTGGTCGCGGATCTGCGCCGGGTGGTGAAGCGGTTGTCCGACCCGCACCGGCGTCCGTGGCCTGAAGACAACGGCGTTACCTCCTTCCACCACTGAGAGCGCCCGGGAACCGGGGTGTGGATCAGGGAGCGGGGCTGGGATGCGGGACATGCGTGGCCAGCCGCATGATCTGATGGCTGCTGTCGGTCCTGATGCGGAGGAGGCCTACATGACCATCGCGGAGACGCTCAGGGCTGAGGGCCGTGTCGAGGGCCGCGTCGAGGGCCGTGTTGAGGGGCGCGCTGAGGGCCGTGTCGAGGGGCGTGTCGAGGGGCGTGTCGAGGGGCGCGCTGAGGGGCGTGTTGAGACGCTGCTCCAGCTGTTGACTCTCAAGTTCGGTCCGGTTCCCGAACCGGTGCTTGCCGCTGTGCGCGACGCCTCTGCTGATCAGCTTCAGGTCTGGACCGCTCGCGTCCTGACCGCCGACAGCTTCGGCCAGCTCCTCGACTGAAACGGAAGCCCATGCATGATCCTGTGACGGCGATCGTCGCACCCGCCGCCACGGATCGGGAAGCACGCTGGGAACTGGGTGTCACGGTGGCTGCGTGTACTGACTCCCGAGCCGTTCTGAAAAGCGACGGTAGACGCCTGCAATATCTCAGAGGGGTTTGATCTCGATCTGTGGGTCTATCGGCAGCTTTGTCTTCCAGCTTGCGAGCCGGTTTTGCGCAGGTTCGAGGAGAATAATGGGATTCTTGCCCAACGTGACGGGATGCGGACTGTCGTTTTTGTCCTATGAGGGTCGTTGCGGTTGATGCCCCTCACCGCTGCCGGCTCCATCGGGTCCGCCAGCTGTCCGTGCGCGCGTTGCCCGTTTGTCGCTGGTTCGACGGCAGCCGTGCATCTGTGCTGGTGAGACTGGCCCGCGGCGCGTCGGGGGACGCGCCGCGGAGGAGGAACGGATGAACCGTCTGGGTGTCGCCGTGGTTGCGGCCGGTGCCGTGGCCCTGTCAGTAATCGGCGGCGGGGCCGCGTCCGCTGACCCGTCCGGCCAAGGACAGGAGCAGGAGCAGGGGCAGGGTCTTACAGCGCGTGATGACGCGTACTGGGTCAAGGCGGGCGGGGTTCTCACCGTGCGTGGCGAGGGAGTGCTGGGCAACGACACCGGGTGGCCGACGACGCTGGTCAGGCACACCCAACCAGCCCATGGGACTCTCACCCTGAAGCAGGACGGGTCGTTCAGTTACATCCCGGCCGCGGGCTTCACCGGGACGGACACGTTCACTTACTCGATCAGTGACGTGGTTTCGCTTTACAGCACGCACCTGCCGCCGATCGCGACGATCGGCGGTGTGAAGATCACCGGTGGTGGATACGGCTCGTCGCTGTACCCGGTGCCCGGCTCGCGGGACGAGTACTACGGCGTGACCGACCGCGGCCCGAACGTCGACGGGCCGAACGGGGTGAAGGTCGAGGCGCTGCCGGACTTCGACCCGGCGATCGGCCGGTTCCGGCTCGTCGACGGCAAGGCCGTCCTGGAAAGGACCATCCCGTTGCGCGCGGCGGACGGATCGCCGTACACGGGCCGGGCGAACAGCCAGGCGAACACCGGCGAGACGATCGTCGACCTGAATGGGAACGTCCTCCCACCCGATGCGTCCGGTTACGACTCCGAAGGGCTGGTAGCCCTACCCGACGGCACCTTCTGGGTGTCGGACGAGTACGGGCCGTTCATCACCCACTTCGGCCGTGACGGCCGCGCGATCGAGCGGCTCTCACCGTTCGACGGGTCGCTGCCGGCGGAACTGGCGAACCGGGTGCCCAACAAGGGCATGGAAGGGCTGACGGTCACCCCCGACGGACAGACGCTCGTAGGCGCGATGCAGCAGGCGCTGGCGCAACCCGATCTCACCGGCAAACCGGCCAACGTCACCACCCTGCGGATCGTGACGTACGGGCTGAGCACCCACGCCACGCACGAGTACCTTTACCTGCTCGACGACCCGAAGCTGAACAGCGGCGCGGTCAGCGAGATCACCGCGCTGAGCGACACGACGTTCCTCGTCGACGAGCGTGACGGCCACCCCGAGCCGGGTGCCTACAAGAAGCTGTTCCGGATCGATCTGGCCGGCGCCACCGACGTCGGACCGGCAGCGACGCTGCCCGGCGCGGTGTACGACGCGGCAAGGGGCGGCCTGCTCGTTGGCCCCAACCGACGCACGATCGAGGCTTTCGCCGGGACGGCGACCACCACGGCCGCGACCGCGGCGCTGGCCTCCGCCGGGATCACCCCCGTCACCAAGAGCCTCGCCCTCGACCTCGGCGGTCTGTTGACCGGCCTTGACCCGACCGGTGGCTTTTTCGGGCATGACAAGATTGAGGGAGTTGCGGTTGCCGACGGCGGACGCACAATCATCGTCAGCAACGACAGCGACTTCGGGATCGACGGCGTCACGAACAGCGCCCCACCGTTCCAGCTGCACGCGAAGGTGCTGCCGAACGGGGCGCAGGACGACGGCGAGTTCCTCGCGATCGACACCACTCGACTGCCGGCGGTTGCCAGCACCGCCACGGTCACCGTGACGGTCGGCCCGGGAAGCCACCGTCACTGACAGCGCCTGATCCGTGTTCGAGGCCGGCCCGCGCGAACCTGGCGGGGCGGCCTCAAACACGACGCGAGGTGCGTGCCTCAACCCCGTGATAACCCCGTGATGCCGCGTCCCCTGTTGCCAGGCGCGTTTTAGAGCGACCGACAACAGAGGACGCGGCATCACGGGCTGGGGCACGCACCTCGCTGCGTTGTCGTCGGTCGACACCCAAGGACCAGGGTGACTCCCTCCTCCGCCTTGCGATGTACGCACCCAAGCCCCGCTCCTTGATCCACATCCCTATTGCCGGGCGCTCTCAGCCGATGATCGTTATCCGGGCGCCGGTGCCGGTGAGGTAGAGGGGACTGTCGGTGAAGCCCACGCGGTCCTCCTCGCCGACGTAGAGGTCGATGTGCTTGTCGCCGCCGAGACCTGGGGTGAACTCGTCGTGGATCGTCCACGTCGCAGCCTGCAGACGGGCGCAGGCCACCGGGTCGACCGCTGAGTGGTCCTCCTCGCTACCGCAGGTGGCGACGGTGAACCGGGCGCCCTGCGCGAGGACACCCGAGTCCGCCGCGGCCGTGCTGAAGGATTGCAGGCGCTGGCCGGTGGTGTCGGCGGGGACCGTGTCGAGCCAGTAGCCGGTGTCATACGACCAGTTCAGATAATTCCCAGCGTGATCGCCGCTGGTTATCCGGCCAGTGCCTTCGTCGTGCACGGCGGCGACGAAATCCGTGGGATACGTGCCGAGCGGGTCGTTGCCGTGTGCGCAGTCCTGACGCGGGCAGCCCGTCACCTGTCTGGGTTGGCCGTGGTGGAAGCTTTCGACCGCGGTGTAATAGACAGTGATCGTCCAGCCGTCGCTGGTCTGGCCGGTGCCTCCAGGCGCGGGTGCGGGGGTGCTGTGGGCGGTGGCCGACGGTTTGGCCGGGTCGTGGAGATCAGAGCGGCTGACCTGGCAGCCGGCCGTCAGGCACAGCAGGCCGGCGAGGCCGAGCGGGCCGATGATGCCCGCTGATACCCGACCGCCGGCGCTGGGACGGGTTGACGGCCGGCAGCTGAAAGCGCGTTGACCGCCAGCATTATGTTGGCCGCCCAGAATGCGTTGGCTGCCGAAAGCGCGCCGGCTGCGGAAAACATGAATTTTTGTCATATTGCGTATTATTGCTGTCATCGACGTTCTGGTCACCCTTTCGCGGGGGACAGGACACCCATGGCCACCATGCCACGCGAATCGGTCGATGGGCGGCCGTGGCCGTGGCCACCCTGTGTCGGATGGCAGGCGGATGCGTCGCGAGGCGGCCCAGTCCCCGGTAGCGGTGTTCTACCGGGGCTGACGAGCCGGGGTACCCGTGCATCGCGAAGCGATGTGCGGGGAGCGATGATGCGAGGCGCCGGCTGGCGCCGGCAGGCCCTGGCGGATTTCCGGCGGCGACCACTCGGTACCCCTGGGCCGGAAAAACCGTATCTACACTCAACCGGTATGACTGTCGTTCTGCCCAAGGGCGGGAACGTGCCGCTGCCGCCGGGGACAGGGCGGGTGCGCGTCGTGGTCGACTCCGCCGCCGGACCGGAACTGGACGGCAGCGTACTGCTGCTCACGGCATCCGGTCGCGTCCGCGGCGACGCCGATTTCGTCTTCTACAACCAGCCGCGCTCCATCGACGGGTGCGTGGCCATCGAGGAGCGTTCCGCGCGGCAGGAGGCGGTCACCGTCGACCTGGCCCGGCTGCCTGCGGAGATCTCAACCGTTGTCGTCGCGGTGTCGACCGACGGCCAGCCGGTCGGCGCCGTGCGCGGCCTGCATGTCCGAGTCCACGACGCGCCGGGCGCAGGCGATCTCCTCACGCCCGGCCCGGAGATCGTCCGGTTCGAGGTCACGGACGCGGGTGCTGAGACGGCGTTCGTCCTGGGCGAGCTGTACCGGCGGTCCGGGCATTGGAAGTTCCGGGGGGTGGGCCAGGGCTGGACCTCGGGCCTGGCCGGGCTTGCCACGAGCTACGGCATCACCGTCGACGCGCCGCCCTCCGTAGCGGACAGGCCACCGGCCCCGGCGGGACCAGGACCGCTGCCGGGGCCGGCCCCGGGGCGGCCGGCAGCCGCCGGCACCCGCGATCCGGTGTCCACGGCGAAGGCCGCCCGGCTGGAAAAGCAGCTCGCCGTGGCCGCGCCGGCCATGGTCGACCTGGTCAAGCGTGCCGGGGTTTCCCTTCGGAAGAAGGGCATGTCCGAGCACCGTGCCCGGGTCGCGCTCTGCCTGGACATCTCCCTGTCGATGAGCGCGCTGTACAGCCAGGGCAAGGTGCAGCGGCTGTGCGAGCGCATCCTGGCGCTCGCCGTCCAGTTCGATGATGACGGTTCCTGTGATGTGTTCACCTTCGGTGGGCGTGGCCACGACGAGGGCCCGCTCGATCTGCGTAACTACCAGGACTGGGTGGCCGGGCTCAGGCGTCACCGCAAGCTTGAGGGCGCCACCAACTACGCGAAGGCCATGGGGATGGTCCGGCAGCACTACTTTCCCGACTCCCGCGGGCGGCAACGTTCCCAGCCTCGCCCGGACCACCTGCCCGTCTACGTGATGTTCGTGACCGACGGCCAGGCCACCGACAAGCGGGCCGCTCGCGACCAGATCACCTGGGCGTCCTACGAGCCGATCTTCTGGCAGTTCATGGCGATAGGGCGGAGCAGCCGCAATGTCGGTGCCGGTGCTGCGGCATCGCCGCGGCGTAGCGGTCTCGGTGGCCTTGTCGACCGCCTGCTTGAGAGCAACTTCAGCTTCCTGGAGGAGCTGGACGAGATGACC
>NZ_CAKJTP010000058.1:25783-26584 GCF_917627335.1 Protofrankia sp. CiT1
GGACGATTCCTGGACAACGCGAACTTCTTCTCGGTTGCCGACCCGACGTCGATCGGTGATGACCAGCTCTTCGATCTGCTGATGTACGAGTACCCGCGGTGGCTCACCCAGGCACGCGCCCACGGCCTGGTCATCGGTACCTGACCGGTGACCAGGCCGGCGGGGCTCGAAGGCCGCCGTCGGCGCTGGCAGAAGATACCGCCCCAGCGGGGGGCCGTGGATCGGGCGGAGCTACTGGGGACGGTCGTGGACCGGGTGGGGCTACCCGGGGCGTGACAGGGTGCCAGCCGGCGGGCAGGGGCAGCGGTGTGTCTGCTGGGACGCGCCGGATGGTCGGGTCGTAGTCGTCCAGCTCGCCAGGCTCGAAGCGGACGTTTTTGATCACCCACCAGAAGGAGCCGGCCGGCTCACCGACCAGCTTGTATGAGCCGTCCGCCAGCAGAACCGCCCACCCGTCCCGAATGCCGATGACGGTCGCGATCTGTTGGCCGGTCGCGGTATCCCACAGCCGGACCGTGCCGTCGTCACCCCCGGATGCGATCATGGAGCTGTCCGGGGAGAATCCCACCGACCACACCCCGCGGTGTGGCCGGTCAGGGTGCGCAGTTCCCGCCCGGTCGCGACGTCCCACAACCGGACCATGCGGTCGTCACCCCCGGATGCGATCATGGAGCCGTCCGGGGAGAACCCCACCGACCACACCCAGTCGGTGTGGCCGGTCAGGGTACGCAGTTCCCGCCCGGTCGCAACCTCCCACAACCGGACCGTGCCGTCTCCCCCGGAGGCGATCATGGAGCCGTC
>NZ_CAKJTP010000059.1:0-19745 GCF_917627335.1 Protofrankia sp. CiT1
TCCCGCCCGGCCGCGTTGTCGTCAGTCGGCGCCCACCACCAGGGCGCCTTCCTCCGCCGCCTTGCCGGACCGGGCGCGGATGAGCCGCTCACTGACCGAACGCCCTATCCTCGGGCGCTCTAAGCCGGTAAAAGTATTAATGATTGCTCTATCTGGTGGCTGGAATCCTCGGCCGCCCGCCTTCAACGACGAGGAGTAGAGGAGTATTCGTGGGGCAGTTCACGTTCCCGGTGGAGGCCGGTCAGATCATGCTTTTCGCGCGTTCGGTCGGGGATCCCAACCCCGTCTACCACGACGCGCGGCGGGCCAGCGAGTCCGAGGCCGCGGGCATCATCGCCCCGCCGACGTTTGTGCAGTCCTCCGCCCAGTACGACCCCGACTACCCGCTGCGGCCACATGCCGGCGAGCCGTGGTTCGGCTCCGGCCGGGAGCCCACCGGAGTCACCGAGCCCGTCTCCGGCGGTGGCCGGCTGCACGCCGAGCAGCACTTCGAGTACTTCCGGCAGGTCCGGCCGGGGGACGTGCTCGAGGTGACCACCATCCCGGGCGACACCTGGGAGAAGACGGGCCGGCGCGGCGGCAGGCTGGTGTTCGAAGAACAGGTCACCGAGTACCGGGACGCCGCCGGTGAGCTGGTGGTCCGGGCCCGCGGTGTGAGCGTACGACCGGAGAAGCCGGTTGAGCAGGGAGCGAACTGATGGCACTACGTGGGGCTGACGTGAAGGTCGGCGAGGTTCGCGAGCAGGTGCTCGTCGAGGACCTCACCCGGACGCAGATCGTGCAGTACGCCGGTGCTTCCGGGGACTACAACCCGCTGCACACCGATGGTGTGTACGCGCACGACGCGGCCGGCTACCCGGGTGTGTTCGCGCACGGGATGCTGGCGATGGGTATGACCGCCCGCGCCGTCACCGATCTGGTGGGTGACGGCCGTCTCACCCGCTACGGCGTCCGGTTCAAAAGCCAGATCTGGCCGGGTGACCGGCTGACCGCCCGCGTCGTCATTGCCGGCCTGCGCGACGACGACGGCGTCGCCCTCGTCGACCTCGACGTGGTCACGGTCAACGAGCGGGGCGAGGAGGTCATCGCCGGCTACGCCACCGCCCGCGTGGACTGAGCTCCCAGGCTCCCGCCGGGTTCCCGGGAACCCGGGAACCCGGGGCGCTTGGGGCGACAACGAGAAAAAATGATCGGCGCGAGTGTGTTCCTGCCGGAAACGCGTACCTGACGACACACTCGCGCCGATCTTCTGGATGGCCGTTGCTCTTCTGGCCGCCTGGGCCGTCCAGAGCCGGTTTCAGCCGGCCGTCGCGGCGGGTTTGCGGCCGAGTTCGTCCAGCAGCGTCTGGCTGTAGGCGATCCGTCCGGTGATGTCTCCCTCGACCAGGGCCAGTGCGGCTTCGGCCAGCACCGAGGGATCCTCGAGCGGGAAGTCCGCGACGAGGTCGTGCGCGCCCGCTCCGGGTGTCGCGACGTTGTCGAGCGGGGCGAGCGCGTTGGCGCGGATGCCGTGACGGTACCCCTCGGACGCGACCGCGGTGGTGAAACGCTCCAACGCCGCCTTGCACAGCCCGTATGCGGAGAAACCGCGTTCGTACACGGCGTCGAACGGCGGGCCCTCGGGGTGCTGCGCGGCCCGGGAGGAGATGTTGAGCAGCCAGCCGGCTCCCCGCGCGCGCATGCCGGGAAGAACGAGCTGGGTGAGTTCGAACGGCGCCCACACCTGCACTTCGATCATCAGGCGGAAACGCTTCTCGCTGAACTCCTCGACTGGCGCGAGAAAGGTGACCGCGGCGTTGTTCACGAGGATGTCGACCGGGCCGAATGCCTCGACGGTCTCGGCGACGATGCGGCGCCGGTCCTCGGCGGACGAGAGGTCGCCGCGGACGGCGACGGCCTCGTGACCGGCGGCCCGGATGCTCTCGACCGTTTCCCGCAGGCTTCCTGAGTACCGGGGGTCGGGGTCGAGGGTACGCGCCATGGCCGCGACCCGGGCTCCCTCGCTCGCGAGCCGGAGCGCCACTGTCGCTCCGATGCCGCGGCTGGCCCCGGTGACCAGCGCGACCTTTCCGTCCAGCGTCCCCACGGACCCTCCTACGGTTAGCGACTCCCGGGACCGCTGGGTGCGTGGTAAGAACCGCCACCGCGCACCCAGCGGCCGACCAGGTTGGTCTGATAATGATCAGGCGATCAGGCGATCAGGCGATCAGGCGATCAGGCGATCAGGCGATCAGGCGATCAGGCGATCAGGCGATCAGGCGATCAGGCGATCAGGCGATCAGTGGCCGGCGCCGTCGGTCTCGACGAAGTCGCGTCCGCGGATCATGCGGGTCGGCGTGAAGACCATGACGTCCTTGCCGTGTTGGTTGCGTACCGTTACACGGCTGGCCACGATGCCGCGTCCGGGCTTGCTGGTCGGGCGAGCCGACAGGGTCTCGACGATCGCGTGCAGCGTGTCGCCGACGTAGGTGGGGCCCTTGACCGTCAGGTCCATCGACAGGAACGCCAGGCCCGTGCCATGCAGCGCGTTGGTCTGGAGCACCAGGCCCTCCGCGATGCAGTACACGAAGGCCCCCGGTACCAGCCGGCCGGTGTACCCCCCGGCCGCGGCGTGGGTGGCATCGACGAACAGCGGTTCGTTGAAGCCGGCCCATTGGATGAATGTCATGAGGTCGGATTCGGTGATGGTCCGGGCCGAGGTGCGAAACGCCGTTCCCGGGAGCATCTCCTCCCAGGTCATTCCAGGCGCCAGCAGTGGCACATCGCCGCTCTTCGACGCGGGGGCTTCGCTCCCGGCCGTCGTGCTGCCGGTCGTTGTGCTGTCGGTCGTCGTGCTGTTGGTCATGGCTGAGCTCCTGGTCGGACGGCCGGCGGTCGGTCAGATGTCGGCGCGGTGCCGCGCCTCGACGGCGATGAAGTCCGGCCGGCGTTTCTCCCGGATGGCGGCGATCCCCTCCTGCGCGGACGGGCTCGCAAAGCCGTAGAACTCGTGCGCGAGCGAGGCTTCGAACGCGGGCAGCTGCAGCTGGTACCAGTGGTTGAGGGAGGACTTGGTCGCGCGCAGCGCGTCGGACGAACCGGTCGCGAGTGACGTCGCCACCTCGAGACCGCGGGCGTGGACCTGGTCGTCGTCCACCGCCAGCGAGACCAGCCCGATGCGCTCGGCCTCCTCGCCGGTGAGGCGTTCGCAGGTGAGCAGGTAGTACTTGGCCTTGGCCATCCCGCACAGCAGCGGCCAGCACAGCACGGCGTGGTCGCCGGCCGCGACACCGAGGCGGGTGTGGCCGTCGACGATGGTCGCGTGGCGCCCGACCACCGAGATGTCGGCCATCATGCCGACGGCGAGACCCGCGCCGACGGCCGGGCCGTGCATGGCCGAGACCACTGGCTTGGACAGGTTGAGCACGCCGAGGACCATGGCGCGCGCCTCGTGCAGGACCCTGGTGCGGACCCCGGGGCTGTCGGCCATCTCCTGGAGCAGGTCGAAGGTGCCGCCGGCGGAGAACCCCTTGCCCTCGCCCTGGACGAGCACGACACGGGTCTCAGGGTCGCGGTCGATGACCGGCCAGACCTCGGCGAGGTCGCGGTGCATGCGGGGGCTGACCGCGTTGAGATTGGGTGCGTCGAGCACGATGCGCAGAACGCCGAGCGCGGGTCGCTCGAAACGCAGCGTCGGGAAGTCGTCGTATCGGTCGCTCACACGTGACTCCAGCGTTGTCGCGCCGCGGCCCGCGGCAGGGGGATCAGCTGTGGTCGTCTCGTCGATGACGGCTGGTCGGGACGGCTGGTTCCGAAGCACACTACTCGACGAATCGATTAATACGCTTACTGATTAAGTGTCGCACGTCGAGGCCTGTGGCGACGAGGCTGACGAGGTCAACGGGGTCCGGGGCGCTCGTGGTGGCGGCGGGTGAGCGCCCGGCTGGACTGTCGCACCTCGGTGTCGCTCATGGCATCGTTTATATAAATATTCCAATATTATCGGAGGCTTGCTGTGCGCGAGGCGTGGATCATCGATGGAGTACGGTCACCACGTGGCCGGGGCAAGGTGACCGGATCGCTGCACCCGCTGCACCCGCAGGAGGTGCTGGCGCAGGTTCTCAACGCCCTGCGTGACCGCGTCGGCTTCGACCCGCTCGAGGTCGAGGACGTGGTCGCCGGCAACGGGATGCAGACCGGGGAACATGGCGCCGACATCGGTCGGCTCGCGTTGCTGGCGGCCGGCTGGCCGGTCGAGACACCCGGCTCGAGCCTCAACCGGTACTGCGGATCCGGCCAGCAGGCGGTCAGCTGGGCGGCGATGGGCATCCTGTCCGGTCACCAGGATCTCGTTGTCGGCTGCGGCGTCGAGTCGATGTCACGCTGGCCGGTGGCCGAGGGCGTGGTGACGCTCGACGCGGGCAACGCCCATCTGCGGGAGCTCTACCCGATGGTCCCGCAGGGCGTCAGCGCCGACCTCATCGCGACGCTGGAGGGCTTCACCCGCGAGGACGTGGACACCTTCGCAGCCCTAAGCCAGGAGCGGTGCGCCAAGGCCGTGGCCGAGGGCCGGTTCGACGGCTCGGTCGTGCCGATCAGGCATCTCGACGGCACGCTCGCCCTCGACCGTGATGAGTTCCCCCGCCCCGATACGACGGTGGCCACACTCGCGAAGCTGATGCCGTCGTTCGAGCAGCTGGCGACCCAGGTGCAGCCGGGCTTCGACCGGTCCTTCGACGACATGTGCCGCGAGGTCTATCCCCAGGCTGGCGAGATCCGCCACGTCCACCACGCGGGCAACTCCAGCGGCGTCGTCGACGGCGCGTCGGCGATCGTGCTTGCCTCGCCCGACTACGCCCGCGCCCACGGGCTGACCCCGCGAGCGCGCGTCCGGATGACCGCGGTGGCGGGCGCCGATCCTGTGATCATGTTGACCGCCCCCGGTCCGGCCAGCCTGCGTTGCCTGGCCAAGGCGGGCATGACCGTGGCCGACATCGATCTCTGGGAGATCAACGAAGCCTTCGCCGCGGTCCCGTTGAAGACCATCCGCGATCTTGATCTCGACCCGGAGCGGGTCAACGTCAACGGTGGGGCGATCGCGCTGGGCCATCCGATCGGAGCGTCTGGCCCGATGCTCATCCAGACCGTGCTGGACGAGCTTGAGCGGCGTGACAGCACCATCGGCCTGGTGACGATGTGCACCGGCGGCGGCATGGGCACGGCGACGATCGTGGAGCGGATCTGACCCCTGCCGGGCACGCCCGGGAGCGCGTCATCGGACCGGCCGTGGTCGGCCGTGGTACCCCCTCGGGACACCACGGCCGACCATCGGGTGCTGGCTCCTCGCGGGGGCCTCAGGGTGTGTCAAGAAAGATCGTCTTGTGTTCGAGGTACTCGGCCACGCCCTCCGGGCCGTACTCGCGCCCGTAGCCGGACGAGCCGAACCCACCGAAGGGCAGCGCGAAGTCGATCGCGGCCCCCTTGTTGATCGCAACGCTGCCGCTGCGGATGCGGCCGGCGAGCTGGCGGGCCTGGTCGAGGTCCTGGGAGAAGACGGCACCGGACAGCCCGAACGGGGTGCCGTTGGCGATGGCAACGGCATCGTCGAGGTCACGGTAGGTCAGCACGGTGAGGACCGGGCCGAAGATCTCCTCCTGGGCGATCCGCGACGTCGGCGACACGCCGGTGACGAGCGTGGGCGCGAGGTACCAGCCCCGCGTGGTGTGCGGCGGCGGGCCGCCGCCGGTGACCACCCGTCCGCCGTCCTTCTCGGCGTCCGTTATGTAGCCCAGCACCCGGTCCCGGTGCCGCTGGCTGACCAACGGGCCAACCGCGGTGGCGGGGTCACGGGGATCGCCGACGACCAGCGCCTCGAAGGCGGTCCGCAGCGCGTCGATCAGTTCGTCGTGCCGCCGCTCGCTGACGAGGACGCGGCTGAGCGCGATACAGGCCTGCCCGTTGACAAGAGTGACCGCCGCGACGATCGCGGCAGCGACCGCGTCGAGTGGAGCGTCGTCGCACACGATGCCGGCGGACTTGCCGCCCAGTTCGAGACTGACCCGGGCCAGATGGCTCGCGGCGGCAGCGGCGACCGCGCGACCGGTCGCGGTGCTGCCGGTGAAAGCGATCTTGTCGACTCCTGGGTGCCGGGCGAGGTGGTCACCGCCGACGCCGTCGCTCGCCACCAGGTTCAGCACACCGGCGGGGATCCCGGCGGCGCGGGCGGCCTCGGCCACCGGATAGGTGTCGAGGCAGGTCTCCGGCGCGGGTTTGCAGACGACCGTGCAGCCGGCGAGCATGGCCGGGGCGAACTTGTTGGCGGCCAGCACGAGCGGGCTGTTCCAGGCGGGGATTGCCGCCACGACACCGACGGGCTCCCGGGTGACGTCCGCCGAGGCGCCGAACAGGCCCGTCCGGCGTTCACTCATGGTCATCTGCTCGGCCAGACCGGCATGGTAGCGCAGCAGGGCGATCATGCCGACGGGCTCGGCCTGGGCCGCCCGCCGTGGCAGGCCGATTTCGTCGAGGACGAGCTCGCCTATCTCCTTGCGGCGCGCCGCGAGTTCGTTCGCGAACCCGGTGAGGTGAGCGGCCCGCTCCCCGATCGTCATCCGGGGCCACGGGCCGGTGTCGAAGGCCTCCCGGGCCGCGGCGACAGCCGCGTCGACATCGGCGGGCTCGCCGCACGGCGCGCTGCCGACGACATCTTCGGTGGCGGGGCTGACGACCGTGAAACGCCGGTCACCGGTGGCCGGGCGGAATTCTCCACCGATGAAGAACGAGTCCTGGCTGCTGGGCCGCATCAGCGGCCCAGCTCGATCACACCGCGGATGTTCCGCCCGTCGGTCATGTCCTGGTATCCCTCATTGACCTCGTCCAGCGAATAGCGGCGGGTGACCATCTCATCGAGTTTCAGCTGGCCGTTGCGATAGAGCTCCAGGAGCATCGGGATGTCCTGGTGCGGGTTGCAGAAGCCGAACAGGCAGCCGACGACCTTCTTCGCGAACGACGTGAGCATCCCTCCGGGCAGTTTGACCGTGATTTCCTCGTAGCGGTCAGCTATGCCGGTGAGGACGAGGGTGCCGCCCTTGCGGGTCATCTCGTAGCACTGGTGGATGACCTCCGGGGTGGCCACGCCCACGCATTGGATCACGCTGTCGGCCAGGACGCCTCGGGTGAGATTGTGAACGTGGTCGAAGGCCTCGGAATGCTCGGTGAAGCCGGCGTGCGCACCGAGTTGTTTGGCGAACTCGTTCTTGAAGGGCACCGGATCCACCGTCACGACCGTCGCGGCGCCGGCCAGCAGCGCACCCTGGACCGCGGCGGCTCCGATGCCGCCGATGCCGTAGACGACCACGACGTCACCTGGGCGGACGTTCGCGGCGTTGACCGCCGAGCCCCAGCCGGTGGGCACCCCGCAGCCGACGAGGGAGGCCACATCCAGCGGGGTGTCGTCCGGCACTTTCACGAGCGAGTACTCGTGCGCGACGAAGTGCTCGGAGAAGGTCCCCAGCGTGCAGAAGGCGCCGATGCCGGTCGTACCCAGCGCGAACCGATAACTACCGTCGGCAAAGGCCCCGGTGAGGGTGGTGGAACCGGCGTCGCACAGGTAGGAGTGACCGGATGTGCACCAGCGGCAGTGGCCGCACACGGGAAGAAACGAGGTGACGACCTTGTCACCCGGCCGCAGCCGGGTGACCCCGGCGCCGACCGCCCGCACCACGCCACCGCCTTCGTGGCCGCCCACCAGCGGGAAGTGGAAGCCCGCGCCCTTGCCGAGGTGATCGTCGGAATGGCATAACCCGGCGAACATGGTCTCCACGAGAACTTCGCCGGCTCTGGGAGCGTCGAGCGAGAGCTCCTCCACAGACCAGGGCTGGCCTCTGCCGTGCAGAACCGCGGCACGAGTCTTCATCGTCATACCCTTCTCGTTACCGGGCACTTTGTCCTCCGGAGCATCGCCGTTTTCCGGGGCGTCGCCGCTGCCGGGCCATCAGTCGAGGGACGGGGTCTCGGTGTCCCGGCCGGAGCGCAGGATCGTCCCGGGGAAGTCCCCGGTGAACGCGCCGTCGTGGGCGATCTCGATGCCGTTGACCAGGACGTGCCGGACACCGTCGGCCTCGCCGTAGAGACGGCCCGCGCCGGCGGGCAGGTCGAAACGCGTCTCGGTGGGCTGGCGGGCGATGCGCGTCTCATCGAAGATGGCGATATCGGCGGCGCCGCCGGCCTGGAGGCGCCCGCGGCCGCGCAGGCCGTACAGGCGCGCCGGGACGTCGGTGATGAGGCGGACGGCCTCCTCGAGGGTCACGACCTGCTGTTCGCGGACCCCGTGTTGCAGCAGCATCGTCGAATAGCCGAAGAACTCCACCATGTCCAGGTGTGCCCCGGCGTCGGACGCGCCGACGACGGCCCGGGGGTCGCGCCAGATCTGGGCCCGAGCCTGCCAGTCCTCCGGCTGTGCCTCCCGGGAGGGGTTGCTGAACGTCGTCTTCAGGTCGTCGGCGACGACGATGTCCATCAGGACGTCGAACGGGTCGCGGCCCTCCTCAGCGGCGATGTCGCCGACGATCCGTCCGGCATACGGCTTGGTCTGCGGGCTGAACGTCTCGATGATGTGCCGGGAGCCCCAGTCGACGAGGTGGCTGAAGGCGGAGGGTTCCTCGGCGGCGCGGCGCAGCTCACGCCGGCGGTCGGGATCACGCAGGATCGCCAGGCGCTCGTCCAGCGGCAGGAAGAGGAAGTCGTGCAGCCCCGGCACCATGTCGAGGACGAAGCCGGCGCGGAAGGAGAACCGGGCCGGTGGGGTGTCCGGCATCGTCAGGGCGATGACCTTCCCGCCGCGCGCCCGCGCGATGTCGCCGACTTCGAGCCTGGCGAGGGCGTCGGGCAGGGTCTTCGCGGTGACGGTGAGGATGTTCCAGTTCAGCGGCCGGCGGGCGGCCACCGACATCCCGACCATGACGTCGGTGATCTCCTGGCTGAAACCGCCCCGCTGGGGAAGGACAGGGAGGAACTCCAGCGAGGTGCCCTCGAACTCACCGGCCACCGCGGCCAGGGCGAACAGTTCCTCCGCGGGGGCGGCGCGGGACGGGACCGGTCGCCCGTCGGCGTCGCTGTGGCTCTGCGACCAAGTGGAGGAGAAGCCGAGACCGCCGGCGGCGATGCCTGCCCGCAACAGCCGCTTCATTGTCTCGAGCTCGTCGTCGGTCGCCGGCCGTTCGGTGGCCGCCGGCCCCATGGCCACCCGGCGGATGGCCGAATGCCCGACCATGAAACCGGCGTTGACGGCGAGCGTCCCGTCGAGCCGGTCGAGGAACTCCGCGGTGCTGCGCCAGTCCCACGGCACGCCGACCTGTAGCGACTCCAGCGGCATGCCCTCCACCCGGGACAGCATCCGCATGAGATAGTCACCCGCTGTGTCGTCGAGCGGAGCGACCGTGAACCCACAGTTACCGCCCAGGACGGTGGTGACCCCGTGCAGGGGTGACGGCGAGAGCGTGGGGTCCCAGAAGCCCTGCACGTCGAGATGGGTGTGGATGTCGACGAACCCGGGGCTCACGATGAGCCCGTCGGCGTCGATCGTCCGGCGTCCGGCGTCCGGCACGGCACCGATCGCGACGACGCGCCCACCGTCGATCGCGATGTCCGCCCGCTGGCGGGGGGCTCCGGTGCCGTCGACGACCTGGCCCCCGCGTATGACGATGTCGTGCACGGTTCCTCCTGGTGAAGCGTGGTGCGGTTAGGCGGTTAGGCGGTTGGCGGTTGGCGGTTAGGCAGCGGTGATGGGTGGGCTCGCCAGGGGCGGCGCGGGGATCTGTCGCGCGCCGCCGGAGACAGCCATGGAGAGATTGCCCCTACTCGGTGATCCCGTACCGGCCGAGGCGGTAGCAGCGGATGGCGTTGCCGCGGGCCAGCAGGTACGCCTCGTCCGCGTTGAGATCCGCCGCTGCGACGATCTTTTCAAAAACCACCTTCGAGTTCGGCCACGTCGAGTCGCCGTGCGGGTAGTCGGTCTCGAACATGATCTGTTTCATGCCGATACGGTGGCGCAGGGTGAGACCGATGGCGTCGTCGAACACGCACCCGTAGATCCGGTCGCGGACGTAGCTGCTCGGGGGGCACGACAGCCGGCCATTCAGGTTGCCGTAGACCGGGCGCTGTTCCCAGATGCTGTCGAGCCGTTCCAGGATGAACGGCATCCAGCCGATCTGGCCTTCACTGAGCGCTACGCGCAGCTCCTGGAAACGCTCCAGCACGCCGCTGGTGAGCCAGTCCGCGAACGCGTGGGCGGCACCTTGGTAGGTCAGGGCGAGCGACACGGCCCGCGGCGCGTCGACCGAGGTCATCGGGAACGTGGAGGACGAGCCGATGTGCAGGTTGAGGACGGTGTCGGTATCCTCACACGCGGCGAACAACGGATCCCAGTGGTCGGTGTGGATGCTCGGCAGCTTCAGCTTGGCCGGGTTCTCCGAGAAGCAGACCGCGTGTGACCCCTTGGCCGCGCAGCGGCGGATCTCCGCCGCCGCGAGCTCCGGGTCCCACAGCGGGATCAGGGTCAACGGGATCAGCCGGCCGTACGCCTCGTCGGCGCACCACTCGTCGATCATCCAGTCGTTGTAGGCCTGTACGCATGCCAGGCCCAGGTCACGGTCGGCACACTCGTGGAACGTCTGTCCGCAGAACCGCGGAAACGTCGGGAAGCTCAGGCCTGCCTCGGTGTGGTTGGCATCCATGTCGGCCAGCCGCGCCGTCCGGTCGTAACAGCCCGGCCGCATGTCCTCGTAGGTCATGGCCTCCCAGTGCTCGCCGAGGTAGTCCTGGTCCTTTCCCGCTGCCGCGAAGCCCGGGAGGATCTCCATTTTGACGTCC
Organism: Protofrankia sp. CiT1; assembly: GCF_917627335.1. Lineage (NCBI taxonomy): Bacteria > Bacillati > Actinomycetota > Actinomycetes > Frankiales > Frankiaceae > Protofrankia > Protofrankia sp. CiT1. The sequence goes on from NZ_CAKJTP010000059.1 coordinate 10,849, forward strand.
CCGAACACCCAGACGTCCGCCCACTGGCCGTCCTCGTCCTCCCGCCACCTGCTGCGGGCGTGGCTCCCGAAGCGTCCCTTGAGCCGCACCAGACGGGGGCCGTCATCCCGGAATCGTTCGGGCAGATAGCGCTGCCACAGGTCACCCGGTTCAAGGACGTGGTCGTCAACAGAAATGATCTTTGGTGTGCTCATCGGGCTCCTCCCACCGGCATCCCGTAAATTAACGCACGTGTGCCAATCTGGACAACGGCGGGTCCGTGCCGCCGCGCCGCCGCGCCTGCCGGCGCCGTCTACCGGTGCTGGTGTGGTGCTGTCGCGGGCGTGAGGCGCAGGAGCCCCTCCTGGATGACGGACGCCACGAGCTGCCCGGAGCGGTCGAACACGGAGCCCTTCGTCAGCCCCCGCCCGGAGCCCGCCCAGAGGCTGCCCTTGTCAAAAAGCAGCCATTCATCGGCCCGGAAGGGGCGGTGGAACCACACGCTGTGGTCGAGGCTGGCGCCGACGACGGATCCGGTGCCGAACACCTGGCCGTGCGGGAGCAGCGCCGACGCGAGCAGGAACAGGTCGGAGGCGTAGGTCATGGCGCTCGCATGCACCACCGGGTCGTCACCGAGTGGGTCGCTGGCACGGATCCAGACCCGCAGCCCGGTGGATGGCTGGCCGCGGCGGGCCGCCAGCGGCGGAGGCTCACCCACGAAGCGGAAGTCCACCGGATGGCTGCCGAGGTAGATGTTGTACCAGCCGTCGAGTTCGTCACCGGCCGCGGTGAACCACGACTTTGCCGGCGGGAGCTCATCAGGGCCGGGAACCGCCGGTGGCCGCGGCGTGTGCTCGTAGCCGTCCTCGCCCACATGGAATGACACCGAGGCCTGCAGGATCTCTCCGCTGTCCTGGGTGGCGACCACGCGGCGGGAGCTGAATCCGCGGCCGTCGCGGAGCCTCTCGACGCTGTACTCGGTGGCCGAGCCGACCGTGCCCGGACGCAGGAAGACAACGTGCAGGCTGTGGGCCCGCCGGTCGTCGGTGACCGTGCGGCCCGCGGCCGCCAGCGCCTGTGCGGCGAAAAGCCCTCCGAAGGTCCTGGTGGGCTCGTTCTCGCGGCTACGTCCTCGGAAGACGTCCGCCTGGACGCTCGCCAGCTCGAGCAGGGGTCGCAGCGCGGACGTCAGGGTGACTCCGCCGCTGTCAGCAGCCGGGTGCGTCACGATCACACCTCTCATCCTATATATTTTTGAACTTATACTACGTTATGATGATGATGTCGAGCTGATCGTGACGGGATGTCCCGGTCTCCGACGAGTTGATCAAAAATAGTTTTATGAGAAAAATGATTGATGACATCAAGATGATCTTTTGCTGGCGCGGGCATCGGCTCCCGTCGCCCGCGGGCCTGTTGTGAGCGACCGGCAGCAGGGGCACGGCGTCGTGGCGCTGGGGCACGCACTCAACCCCGCTCCTTGATCCACGCCCCTGTTGCCGGAGCCTCTTGGCCGTCCCAGCCCGGATGGCTTGCGCGCACACACGATCTAGTTAGAACATATAGACGATGTTGCGGGGGCTGGTGGCGGGTCCCAGACCCGTCGACGGAGTGGGGTGCGATGGAGTTCGGGTATCCGCCCGAGGCGGAGGAGTTCCGGGGCCGCGTCCGCGCGTTTCTGGCGACGAACCTCCCCGAGGGCTGGCGGGGGATCGGCAGTCTTGCCGCCGACGAGGCCGAGGCTTTCACTCGTGACTGGCGGGATCGGCTGTTTCAGGCGGGGCTGCTCGGCGTCTCCTGGCCCGCGGAATACGGCGGCGGCGGGCTGACAAAGATCGAACAAGTGGTCCTCATGGAGGAGCTCGCCCAGGCTGGCGCGCCGTGGGGTATCCGTAACGACACGTTCAGCGTCAAGATGGTCGGCAACACGTTGCTGCGGGCCGGCACCGAAGAACAGAAGCACAGGTTTCTCCCGAAGATCCTGTCGGGCGAGGAGAAGTGGTGCCAGGGCTATTCGGAGCCGGGCGCGGGCTCGGACCTTGCGTCCCTGCGTACCCGAGCCTTCCTCGACGGCGACGAATGGGTTCTCGACGGCCAGAAAATCTGGACGTCGATGGCGCACGAAGCAGACTGGATCTTTGTGCTGGCCCGCACCGATCCGGACGCGCCACCGCATCGCGGTATCTCCTTCCTGCTGGTCCCCCTGCGGCAGCCGGGGATCGAGGTACGACCGATCCCGGCGATGAACGGCGACAGCGAGTTCAACGAGGTCTTCTTCACCGGGGCGCGCACAGCCGCGGACAACGTGGTGGGGAAGGTCAACGCCGGTTGGCAGGTCGCGATGACCCTGCTGGGCTACGAGCGTGGTGAGGAAGCCGCGACGAACCCGGTGCTGTTCCGCAACGAGCTCGACCGGCTGCGCGACCTGGTCCGTGAACGAGGGCTCGACACCGATCCGCTCGTGCGGCAGCGGCTCGCGGACTGCTATGCCCGCGTGGAGGTCATGCGTTTCCTCGGCTACCGCGTCCTCACGGGTTACCTGCGGGGCAGGCCCCCCGGCCCCGAGTCATCGATCAGCAAGCTGTACTGGAGCGAATACCACAAGAAGGTCACTGACCTGAGTCTGGACGTGTTCGGCGCGGCGGCCATGGTTGCCGAGGGGCGTCGGCCGCCGCGGGCTTACCGCACCGATGACCCGGGCTCCCCGAATTCCACCGCGTCCTGGCTCGGCACCCTGTACAACGCGGTGGCGGGCACCATCTACGCGGGCTCCTCCCAGGTCCAGCGCAACATTCTCGGTGAAACCGTTCTCGGGCTGCCCAAGGAGCCAGCAGCCGCTGGCCGGGCCGGGAAAGGTGGGACCACCGGCAGTCGTTGACAGGCGCGGAAACGTGGAAACACGGAAACATGGAAACACGGAAATGCAGTGCGCGATTGCCGGGCAGCCGAGGCCCGTCGAGTCACCTCAAGTTGTCGAGTTAGCACGGAGGTGTGTGGTGAAGGTACAGGTCGATAGCGACACGGTGCCGCCGGAACTGCTTGTGGAGGCGGCGATGGATTATTCCTGCCTGTGTTGTGCGGGCGTCATTGAACTGTGGCGGGACGCCGCCGGCTACTGGAACGCGACCCTGGCCCACAACGAGCACTGCCGGCTGGAACGGATGGCCGCCGCGTAGCGGTGGGCGGATCCTGTCGTCGCCGGCTGAAAATTGTTGTTGCCAACTGAAACGTGGATAGGCTGACATTCGTGACAATCATCTCGGCGCCCGAGCTCGTGCGCTGTGACGTCGACAGTGGCATCGCCACGCTGACCCTGCACCGGCCCGAGCGGAAGAACGCCTGGACGCTCGAGATGGAGCGGGCCTTTTTCGACCTGCTCGACGCCTGCGACGACGACCCCGCTGTCCGGGTCGTGCTCGTCACCGGGGCTGGCAACAGCTTCTGCCCCGGTATGGATATGGGCCATCTTGACAACGTGTCGCAGGGACCGGCCGCGGACAGGCCCGCGTGGCGGACCCGTCCCATGACCCATGCCCGTTCGTTGCGCAAGCCGACCATCGCGGTCGTCAACGGCGCCTGCGCCGGCATCGGTCTGATCCAGGCTCTGTCGTGCGACCTTCGGTTCGCGGCGGCTGGCATCAAGATCGCCGCCTCCTTCACCCGCCGGGGGCTGCCGGCCGAGTTCGGCGCCAGCTGGCTGCTGACCCGGATGATCGGACCTGCGCGGGCGGCGGACCTGCTTGTCTCCAGCCGGGTTGTGGTCGCTGAGGAAGCGTTGGCACTCGGTTTGGTCGACCGGGTGTTTCCGCGGGAGGAGCTCGTGGCGGCCGCGCGGGCGTATGCCGCCGATCTGGTCGCCAACTGCGCCCCGGTGGCGATGGCCGCGGTCAAGGCGCAGCTGGCGGCGGACTGGGGACGGACGCTTGCGGACGCCCAACTTGACGCCGAGGCGTTGGTCCGGGACACCGATCGGCGCATCGACTTCCGCGAGGGGGTTGCCGCCTTCGTGGAACGCCGACCGCCGAATTTCCGCCCGCTCCCGCCCCGCTGATCCTCAACCGGCCGGGGTTGTTGTGGACCGGAGCCGGCGCGGATCTATGTGATTTCTCGGGGTCTGTAAGAGCACCCGGCAAGAAGGATGTGGATCAAAGGGTGGGACTGGGGCGCGCGTATCGCGAGACGACGCGGGGAGCCACCGGAGATGTTGGGTGACGACCGACGACAACAACGCGAGGCGCGGGTGCCCCAGCCCCGCGACGCCACGTCCCGTGTTGTCTGTCACTCTAAGATCATTTGATGCTTTCTTGTCATACCGGCCTCGAAAGATCGTGGATTTTCGAGCGGGCGGGCCGATATCGCGGGTGCGCCGGATGGGCCGCGGTTATACCGGCATGTGGACCGTGTCGCGCCGGAGCTCGCGCCGTTCATCCGCGCTGAGCCCGCCCCAGACGCCGCTGTCCTGACGGGCTTCAAGAGCCCACGCCAGGCATTCGCTGGTGACTGCGCATCGCCGGCATACGGCTTTCGCGGTATCGATCTGGCTCGCGGCCAGTCCGGTCGTTCCGGTCGGAAAGAAGATCTCGGGATCCGTGCCCCGACAGAAGGCTCGGCGGCGCCAGTCCATTTTCGTACCCCCTTTTGCCAGGGCGTCAGCCCGGATGATGGTTGGCCCGGATGATGCTAGGCGCGGAGGCCCGCTTATTAAGCACAACATGCTCTCAATTGTCAACAACAGAGCAGGGGTGCTCTGGTGGTGGGCTCGGCCGGCCCCAGCTGGGCCGCCCTTCCTCCGAGCCGTACGTTCCACGCGATGGCTGACATCTATTGGCTGACGGGAATGATATAGTTACTCTCACGATTAATGATCTTTGCGCGCGGTTCATGGTTCATGGTTCATGGTTCATGGTCGTGGGGCTCAAGGTGCGGGGGGCGCTGAATGCCGGGTGAGTGGTTAGCTGTGGTCGCGGCCTTCCTGGGCGGAATCCTGCTCGCTGTCGCCAGGGAGTGGATCACGAAGATGGTGGAGGCGCTCGGCCGGCGTCTCCAGCGGCGTTTCTCGGGCAGCCGCCTGCTGCACCGCCGATCCCTGCGCACGTACCGGTTGAAGGTCCTCGCGGACCAGGCCACCTTCCGGCCGGCGTTCGCCCGTGGCAAGGAACTGTCCATGCGGGATGTCTACGTCCCGCTGCGGGTCTCAGCGCCCTCAGCGGTCTCGGTCGGGGGATGGAGCCACGTAGCCGTGGCGGCCACGCGATAGCGACGACGACTCGGCACGAGTGGTGCCATAATGGCGCCATGAGGCGGATGAACCTGCGTGACGTACCCGACGAGATCTACACGGCTCTCGCCGACGCAGCGGCGGCAAGCCACCAGTCGCTGAACGCCTTCGTGGTGGAACGGCTCACCGAGGTGGCCCGTGTGGTCAGGCTGGCCGACTACGTCGCGTCGTACGAACCCCCCCAGAGAACAGGCGTCACCCTTGAGGACGCCGTGGCCGCGGTGCGCGAGGCCCGGGACGGCTCGTGAGCCTGGTAGTGATCGACGCGTCGGCTCTGGTCGCCTTCTACGCGGTTTCAGATCCCCGGCGTCCGCGTATCGTCGCGCGTTTTTCCGCCGGTCATGCGCTTTTCGCGCCAGCGCACCTGGACGTGGAGGTGACGTCCGCACTGCGTGGCCTGGCTCGCGGTAATCCGAGCCTGCAGGCGGTGGCCCCCCGGGCGTTACGCCACTTGGCGGGTTTTCCCATCCGCCGCATGCCGATCGCTCCGCTGCTCGAACGGATGTGGCAGCTCCGCGAGAACGTCACCCCCTACGACGCCGCTTACGTCGCGCTCGCCGAAAGGCTCGACAGCGCGGTCATCACCTGTGACGCCAAACTGGCGGCGGCTTCCGGAATCGGCTGTATCATCGATCTGATCGCGTATTGACGGCGCGTCGACGGGCGCGCCCAGGACAGCGTCGTAGTTGTTCTGGCAGGTCCGCCGGGCGGACGGCTGGAACATCCCGGTGAAGGTGCCGAGCTGAGCGACCGGGCGAGGGGCAGGGCACAGGCCGGCGGTGGGCCGCCCGCGGTTGGCGCTCATCTCCTTTTCCCGCCGATCAGATGCCCGTGAGCGTCCCGGGCTGGATACTTGCCCCGCGGCTGGCGCGCGACCAGCACGAGGATCTTCCGTCCGGGGCGTGGTTCACAACCCGTACAGGACGGACGCGCCGACAGGAGTGCTCCCATGCGCAACCCGAAGGACTTCTTCGCTCCGCTTGCGGTGGGCGCGCCGGCGCCGCTGCGGGAGCTCCCACCGCGGCTTTCCCGCGTGATCCACTTTTTCGACCCGAGCAACGCGAAGATGGCCTCGAAGGTCCCGGATATCCTGCCCCGCCTGGACGTGGTGCTCGGCAATCTCGAGGACGGTGTCCGGGCCGACGCGAAGATCGCGGCCAGGGAGGGGCTGGCGAAGCTCGCCGCGGCCACGGACTTCGGTGACACCCAGCTGTGGACGCGGGTGAACAGCCTGGACTCGCCCTGGGGCCTCGACGACCTGCTGACGCTCGTCCCGGCGATCGGCCACAAGCTGGACGTCATCATGGTGCCCAAGGTCGAGGGGCCGGAGGACATCCACTACGTCGATCGCCTGCTTGCCCAGCTTGAGGCGAAGGCGGAGCTCACCCGGCCGCTGCTTGTCCACGCCATCCTGGAGACCGCCCGCGGTGTCGCGAACGTCGAGGAGATCGCCGGGGCGAGCCCACGCATGCAGGGCCTGTCGCTCGGGCCCGCCGACCTCGCCGCGGACCGGCGGATGAAGACCACCAGGGTGGGCGGCGGGCATCCGGGGTATCTCGTCCGGCAGGATCCGTCCGCGGCCGACCCGGACGCGCCGCGCGCCACCTATCAGCAGGACCTGTGGCACTACACCCTCGCCCGGATGGTGGACGCCTGCGCCGCCAACGGGATTCTGCCGTACTACGGGCCATTCGGTGACATCAAGGACGTCGTGGCCTGCGAGGACCAGTTCCGCAACGCGTTCCTGCTCGGCTGTGTCGGCGCCTGGAGCCTGCATCCGGTGCAGATCGACATCGCGAAGCGGGTCTTCAGCCCGGAGCCCGCCGAGGTCGCCTGGGCTCGACATGTGATCGATACAATGGGCGATGGAACTGGGGCAATCATGGTGGACGGCAAGATGCAGGATGACGCCTCGGTCAAACAGTGCAAGGTCGTCCTGAACCTCGCGCGGACCCTGGCCGCGCGCGACCCGCATCTGGCCGAGGCCTACGGCTTCACCGATCTGGCCGGGCAGGCCGCCCGATGAGCAGCACCCCGGCCGGCACCGCGGCGCTCGCGTATCGGCCGCGGCGCTCCGTTCTGTACATGCCCGCCGCGAACGAGCGGGCGTTGGAGAAGGCCCGCGGCATCCCTGCGGACGCGCTGATTCTCGACCTTGAGGACGCTGTCGCGCCGGACGCCAAGGAGGCCGCCCGTGAGCGGGCCTGCGCGAAGGTCGCTGATCAGGCCTACGGCGGGCGCGAGGTGACCATCCGGGTGAACGGGCTGGACACCCGCTGGCATACCGATGACCTGCGGGCCGTGGCGGCCGCCGGCCCGGACGGCGTGGTCGTCCCGAAGATCTCCTGTGCCCAGGACGTGCACGCCGTCGAAAAGAGCCTCGAGGCCGCGGGCGCGCCCGACCGCACCAGGATCTGGGCGATGGTCGAGACCCCGGTCGCGATGCTGCATGCCGAGGAGATCGCCCGAGCCTCGCAACGACTTGCCGTTCTGGTGATGGGCACTAACGATCTTGCCAACGAGCTGCACGCTGAGCACGTTCCCGGCCGGGCACCGCTGCTGCCTGGGCTTGGGCTGTGTCTGCTTGCGGCTCGCGCCGTCGGGGTCGCCATCCTGGACGGGGTCTTCAACGACATCCGTGACCTCGACGGGTTCGAAGCGGAGTGCGTGCAGGGGCGGCAGCTGGGTTTCGACGGCAAGACGTTGATCCACCCGGGGCAGGTCGAGCCCTGCAACCGGGTGTTCGCGCCTGCGCCGGCTCAGGTCGAGGAGTCCAAGGAGATCCTCGCGGCCTGGGAGGAGGCGTTGGCCTCGGGCCACGGTGTCGCCACCGTGAACGGTCGAATGATCGAAAATCTGCATGTGAACAACGCCCGGCGCATCCTCGCGGTCAGCGAGGCCATCGCCGCACTCGACCGGGAGGCGGCGGCTGGCACGGCCGGGCAATAGTGACCGGCGTCGCGAGCCCGCGACGCCGCGTCCCCTGTTGCCGGTCGCTCTCAAAGCAGTGATGCCGTACGCTGACGATGTTGTTGGTCGGGCTGGCATCCATTGCTGACAGCCAGCTGGAAACCCGTCCGGCGGAACATGGAAGATGCCCTGGTGGCGCACCTCGTTCCCGGATTCACCTTCCGGCCAGTTCGTAACACCGACGGCGACGCGATCCGTCCGATTGGTCTCGTCCTGCATGTCCAGCAGGGCTATGGAGGCCTGTCGGGCTGGTTCGACAACCCCGTATCCAGAGCGTCGTCGACACTGTGGGTAGGCAGGACGGGCCAGCGGGAGCAGTACGTGCCTTCGGATGTCCGGGCCTGGGCGCAGGCTGCCGGTAACGCCGACTACGACTCGATCGAGACCGAGGGCTTCGACACCGAGGCCCTGACCGACCAGCAGATCGAGAACATCGCACAGGCATACGCGGACGGAGTGCGGACCTTTGGCTGGGCGCTGGCCGTCACGCACACCCCGGGCGACTCTGGATTGATCATGCATTCGGACGGGGGAGCGGCGTGGGGCAATCATCTCGGCTGCCCAGGCACGCTGCGCGCGGCCGCGGCGGCGCAGATCATCGCCAGGGCTGCGGAGATCGTGCGGGAACCGCGGCTCCTCGCCGGCACGGGCACTGTCAGCACGGGCACTG
>NZ_CAKJTP010000059.1:20127-26204 GCF_917627335.1 Protofrankia sp. CiT1
CTGGCACAGGCACTGTCAGCACGGGCGCCGGCGGCGGTGCCGACGCGAGCGGACGATCGCGGGCAAAGGCGCAGGCTCTGCAGCGGGCCGTGCATGTGGCGGTGGACGGGATCTGGGGGCCGGTGACCGACACCGCCCTCCAGGCCGTCCGGGCAAACCGCCATACCCGTGCGGAGCAGGCCGCGGTCGCTACGACCGTGGACGGGATCTGGGGGCCTCGCTCACAGACCGCCTACATCGCGACTGTGCGGGCGATCCAGGCCGCGCTCGGGGTCGGCGTCGACGGGATCTGGGGACCAGTGACCGACCGGGCGTTTGTCGCCGTGCGTGGTGCCAGCTTCACTGGTTAGGTGCGGAATCCGCACTGTGCGTACCCACGGACGGGGGGAGCCGTACGCGCCGGCGGCTTACTCAGGTGCCATCCCGCGCATGCCATTCGGCGATGAGCGCGTCCCAGCTGAGGTAGCGCGCCACCGCGTAGGCGGGCGACACGACGCCGTCGGGGTCGAAAACGGCCGCCGGGTATCCCAGCTGCGCGCGGTAGCCGCGTTCGGTGACGACAAGCCGCCCGCCGAGCCGTGCCGCGCCTACGACGATGGGCCGTGAGGTCCAGGTCGGGGCGGCGGCGTCGGCAAGCCCCCGTGGTGACGACCACGCGTACAGTCCGCAGACACAGTTCTCACTGGGTACCCGCGGGTGCGGAGCCAGGGGGATCCGGAACCTCCGCGTGCTGAGATCATCACGTTGCGCTCGCAGGCACAGGGCTTGGGTGAGGCCGTCAGGACGCCACAGCAGCAGCTCGGGCGGAAACGGCGACCATGGAGTCCAGGCCGGCCGGAGCCGCCCGTGGGCGTCCACCGCCCACTGACGCCACCCGATGACGCTCATGTGCCTGCCGGCACGGGCTCGGGATCGGCCGCCGGTTCGGGGACCGCGAGCGGTTCTTCCTCCGGCCAGGTGATCGGTTCGTCTTCCACGATGCGCACTGGTTCACCCACGTTTGCCATTCATCCACGGTCCCTCCGCCGGACGCGCGGGTCAATCTCCGGTCGAAGTTTGTCCGGGTGGGGCCGGCGACTGGCTGGAACTTGTTCGATCATAGATTTTTTCGTGCGGCCCGCGGCCGCGGGTGCCGTGATCGCGGGTGCCGTGGTCGTCAACGCAGCCGAAAAATCTGTAGGCCGTGGTCGGCCAGCAGCTCCGGCAGATGGCGGACGGCCGCGGTGGCCTTGACACGCTGATCGGGCGACAGGTCGCTCCAGTCACGTAACAGGTCATGGCGTTTGTGGAGGTCGTCGCGAACCGGACCGAAGGTCCATCCCCTGCCGCGGCGCTCAACGCACCAGCGCTCATGCTCGAGCCGGGCGAGCATGTCTATCTCGGCGGCGCTGAAGGTGAACCCGGTCGTCGGATGGGTCATCGGGACGACGACCGCGTTGATCTCGTTCAGTTTGGCGCCGATTCCCTCGGCCTGTCTGCGGTTTGCCGTTTGCAGGTCCGCGGGCAAGGCCTCCCAGGGCTGCATCGAGTCCCTGTCGCCGAGGGCGCCGCCGGCTGCCTGTTCGTCGATCAGATACTGGCCGTGAATGGCACGTGCCAGGACCGTCAGCGTGTCGTTGTGCAGCTCGGCCGGTTTCGCCGCTTCGTTCATGATTGCGAATATCCGTACTTCACCTGGCCCGGGATCGAGCAGCTGGCGATTGAACAGGTCGCCGAGGGCTGTCCGCTGTTGCATACAGACCGTCACGGTCTGGCCGGTACTTGCGGTACCACGAATCGCATTCAGGCCGCCTCGCAGCGCAATATCCTCATCCTGGTCACAGAGAACCAGGTGGCGAATATCTGGTATGCGGATTTCCCACGGAATCGTCATGAGATCCACGCGCTGCGCCGGCTCGTTCTTCGTCCGGGGCGCACAGTGCGTGTCGACGGACCGGTAGCGATGCCGCAGTTCAGTGAGCTGGGCGGAGGCATCCGTGTCGACGAGAACAAGCGGCAGCGGCGGAGCGCCGACACGGACCCGCCACAGCCTGGCCAGCTCCACGATGAGCGCGCGCCCGAACGGGCCCAGGCCGACGACCGCGACCGACGGCACCGGATCGTCGGAACCGAGATGGGGCTCCAGGATGCGAGCGGCGAGCGAGCGCGCGGCGATCTCTTCGGGCGTGAAGAAATCCAGCCGGAACTTCGATGCTGATAACAGCCCAAGCCGGCGTGCCTTCAGCGCGAGCGCCAGCTCGCCGTCGGCCAGCCGTGCGTAGCAGGCGAGGGGCTCGTCACGCTCGGTTTGCTGCTCGGCGAGCGCGGCAACGGCTGCCACCGCGGCCGCGTTGGCGGCGCTGTCAGGCAGGCAGGCGTACACGGTGTCGGCTCGGGGCACACCGGCGGCACGCAGCACCGCTTGGTCCCAGGGGTCTCCCATGACGACGAGTGACGCGGTCGCGGCGAGCCCTTCGGCGCCGTCGGGATCCGCGTCGGCGCTGATGACGACCACCTGGACACCTTCGGCCCGGAGGTGGCGGATGAGCGTCATCGCGAACGGATCATCGCCGATGACGACCGCGTGCTCGCGCGCTCGACGGGCCGTCCAGCGGCGACGCCGGTCGGTGAACAGGTCCCACACGGACACGGCCACGCCGTAGGCGGTCGCGAGTGGCGCCAGGAAACGGGCGACCTCCAGCGGCAGCGGGAAGGGGCCGCCGTCCTGCAGGGGCTCGGCGCCCAGGAGGAACAGCTGCGCGTCGAAGTAGATGATATCTGTGGTGGTGTATCCGCACGGCTGTGCATGCGGCGGTGGACACTGGTCGGCGGCTCGGCTCAGCTGCGCCAGGCCCCACGCACCCAGGATCGCGGCCGCCGTGAACAGCACGCAGAAAGCCAGCCATAGGACGCGGCTGGCTTTCATCCGTTCTGTCCGCGCCGTCCCCATAGCGACACCGTAGCGACACGGGCCGCATCCGTCGTCAGGGCGTGTTGCGAAAGCCGTCTGTCCGGCTCGCCACGTCCAGGCGGCCTTGGCCACGTTCTCGGCCACACCGATAGCACGCATCCGGTATCGGTGCGGCCCGCGGTCTTGCCAGGAACCGCCTGAACGCGGCTCCCTGATCGAACGACGACTTCCGAAACACGCCGTTCGGCAACGTCGCGACGCTCGGTATCTGACGCGGAACCAGTTGACCAGCGCCGACTCCGACTCGCTGCCGTGGAAGGTCTCGCCCCCCTGTGGGCTTCCAGTGGTCCGCGATGATCATGTGGAACCTGGGTGGCTGGTTGAGCTCAGCGGGAAACACGAACGCGTGATTCCCGCGATGCCAGAAGCACCCCGACAGGATCAACCAGACTCACGGTCCCGTCCAAGGTTGAGGCTCTCCAATGCGGCTGCCCAGCGTTTGGTGACAGCATTGAACCGCGCGTTCCCCTTCGCCGAGGTCGAGCCCGCCGAGGAAGACTTTCGCGCACTCGCCGGCGTGTGGCTACCAGACGAAGACGACCGGCATGTCCTGGCCGCGGCCGTCGCCGCGCAGGCAACTGTGCTCTGCACGTGGAACGTCAAGGACTTCCCGGCCGATACTGCGGCGGCCGCCGGCATCGAGGTGCTCACCCCCGACGAACTGCTCTGCCGGCTCGTGGCGGAGTACGAGCCACAGATGCTCGCCGCTCACCGAACGGCCGTCGCGTCCCTGACCGGCGGCCACCGACAGGTCGACGATCACGGCCCTGCGCCGAGCCGGGGCTTCGACAACCGCCGATCCGATGAATCGCCTCATCGGAGGCTGCTGAACCTCCGTAGGCCAGCGACGCACAGAGCGCCATTCCCAGTGAGCCATCACAGTCCGCCAGGCAAGCCGGATGAAACGGTAGGCGCCTCGGAACCCCTGTCTGACCCTCACTCGGAACACCGTGCCTACGGAACCGTTTGAGAAGTCCGCGTTCATCAAGCTATGGCGACGTGCGCTGGAGCATGCCACCCCAGACACGGGAGCCCTCCATCCGCAGCCTCACTCAGCCCGCTACGTCGTTGAACGACTACCGACAGGAGTCGACTGCTGCGGAGCCAAAGGAGACTCGAACCAGCTGCCCGGCCCGCCGACCTGCTGCTTCGACGGGCGCGGAAACGTCCAAGACGTGAGAACCAACCTGTTTCTGCAGGTCAGGCGGTTCATCACGTTGTGTCATCGAGTAGGGGCCTGATCCGGCCGGCTGCCGCGGGACGGCGAAGGCGTCGTTCTTGTCAGTCCTGGCCGTCGAAGAGCTGGGCGGCGGCTTTAGGGTCCATGAGGTTGGACCAGGCCTGTTCGGCGGGCAGGAGGTGGCGTTCGGGGAGGGCGTACTCGGGGAACCAGCCGTCGGCTGCGCATCCCGGGACGCGGGAGAGGATCACGGCCGTCAGCCCGGTCGGGACCGAGCCGGTGATCCGGACCGCGACGTAGGTCTCGTGGCCGTGGTCGGCACGGACGAGTAGGCCGAGGCGGAAGCCAGGGAGGTCGACCGCGTGCTCGTGGCCGTCGCGCAGCGAGCCACGAACGAGGTCGCGGACGGCGGTGTCGAGACGTTTCGCGAGCCTGGTCCCAGCTTCCAGGAGGTAGCGGTCCTGGTCGTCCTGCCCCGGGAGCAGATGCCGGCTGTAGGCGTCGGTGGTCAGCGGCTTGTCCTGCTCGGCGTTGTAGCGCTGCCGGGCGGCGCGGGCCTGGGTGTGCAGGGCTGCGTAGAAGTCGTCGGCGGCACCGTCCTCGCGTCGGCCGGCGGCGACGAGCCAGTCGCGAGCCTCGTCCGCAGCCTGGTCGACGTAGGTCGCACCACGCCATCGGCCTATCTTGACTTTGAACAGGACCACGTCGTCGATGCTGCGGATCCGCTCGTGCGGGGTGTCCGGGTCGGCGAACTGCTCGCCGGCTTTGGCCAGCAGCGGGTGGTCGACCTGGTCAAGGGAAGTGCTGGCCGGCGGGAGCGGCAGGTGCAGGTCCTCACGCAGGCAGCGCAGGGTCGGGCGGACCGGCATAGGTCACGCTTCCCAGTCGCCTACGCCGCCGAGCTGTTCGATCCGATCCGCCGACAGCCCGGTCAGCGCGGCCACGCTCGCGGACAGGGAGCCGTCGAGGACCTTCATGGAGGCGACCATGCCTCGGCGGATCTCTTCCCGGCGCTGGTCGAGGTAGGTCTTGACCGCCTCGGCGACGAAGTCCTTCTTCGACATGCCGAGGAAGTGCGCGGCCTGGGAGATCAGCTCGTCCGTGGCCGGGTCGACCTTCAGGGGGGCCTGGCGACGGGGTCCGACGGTTGTCATGGCGCTCACCTCCTGCAAGCCATGGTACCCAAGTACCTCAGCCTGACACTGTGGGTGCCCAAAATCGTGTCCGGTCAGGCTGCCTGATATTCGTGGATCAAGCCTCCGAGCCGGTCACGTCGGATCACGGTCACGGTGGGCTTGTGCGGTGCTCCAGCCGCCAGCGGCGGCCGTTGTTGGAGGGCTCGGTGCGGACGATGGATGTTGTCGTGATCGACGTAGTCGGTCACGACAGCGGTGAGATGCCGCTGGCCGAGGATGAGCAGGTGGTCGAGGCATTCGCGGCGTACGGTGCCGATCCATCGTTCGGCGTAGGCGTTCGCGACTGGAGCTTGTACCGGGGTGCGGACGATCGTGAGGTCGTCGGCCGTGAATACGGCGTCGACTGCTGCGGTGAACTTGTTGTCCCGGTCGCGGATCAGCCAGCGGAAAGATGAGGCCCCTCCTCGTTCAGCGTCATAAGGAGATTCCGCGCTTGCTGGGTAACCCAGGCGCCGGTCGGATGGCGAGTCACGCCCGCGAGATGGACCCGGCGGTGGTCGAGCTCGACGAAGAACAGGACATACAGCCGGGTCAGGAAGTGAACCGTTCCGGGTTCTTTAGAGACCGGGATGCTTACGCTTCGGCCAGCATAGCAGCTTCGTCTTGCATGTAATAGAGGGCTTCGAAGTCGGCAGGCGGCATGTTTCCGCAGCCGCTGTGGATCCGACGGTTGTTGTACCAGTCGACCCACTCGAAGGTCGCGAGCTCAAGCTCATTGAGCGTCCGCCACGGCCCCCGACGGTTGATCAGC
>NZ_CAKJTP010000060.1:0-18256 GCF_917627335.1 Protofrankia sp. CiT1
GCATCAGGCCACAGTTACAGTGTGATTTTCGTCAAGATCGTGCAAAAATTGAGCTCTGTCCACATCTGGCAACGAAGTGGGGCAGGCGATGCTGATTCGGTTCGAGGCAGCGAACTTCCGTTCGATC
This sequence comes from Protofrankia sp. CiT1, assembly GCF_917627335.1. Taxonomy (NCBI): domain Bacteria; kingdom Bacillati; phylum Actinomycetota; class Actinomycetes; order Frankiales; family Frankiaceae; genus Protofrankia; species Protofrankia sp. CiT1. The sequence goes on from NZ_CAKJTP010000060.1 coordinate 128, forward strand.
GTGGAACCCGCCGAGCTGTCGATGGTTGCGGTCGACGAGGAGGAAGTTCAATACCGCCCTACCAGCAATAGATTCGGCAACCAGCCCAGCTTCGGACCGGATACAGAGCCCCGGCGCTCGCGTCCTCGGGTCCGTCTCATGCACCGGCTGCCGGCCGCAGTCACCCGCTGGATTTCACCGCCGAGTCGGAAGGCACCCGGGTATGGTACCGGCTTGTCGGTCCTGTCCTTCAAACGTTGCGAAGTGGCTCCCTCCTGCTGTTCGACGAACTCGACTCCAGCCTGCATCCGACGCTGACCGCCGAGCTGATCAGACTTTTTCACGATCCGGCAACGAACCCGCGCGGAGCTCAGCTCGTCTTCACATCGCATGACACAACCCTACTTAACCATCTCAATCGGGATGAGGTCTGGTTCACCGAGAAATCCGCGAGCGGTGCGACAAGGCTCGGCGCACTGGCAGAGTTCGCGGGAGAGCGCGTGCGGAAATCACATAACATCGAAGACGGTTACCTGCAAGGCCGCTTCGGTGCGCTGCCTGACACGGACCGCACCGAGCTTCTCCGTAGTCTCGGCCTGATCGGCTAACGATCAATGGCGATCAGGAGGGGTCAGCAGAAGCCACTCAGGCGGCGAGCCGGGACACGGCCGGAGCTTCGCACCTTGCTGGTCTTCTGCGAGGGGGACAAGACCGAGCCGGACTATCTGAACGGCTTGAGAAGACTTCCCGAAGTCAGGCGCAATGCGGCCGTCAAAATCGAGATCGACACCGATCACGGGGTCCCGCTGACACTTGTCAAATTAGCGGCCGAGCGCAAGAAGCGAAACGATCAAGTTGGGTCGGGCGCCGTGGACGAATACTGGTGTGTCTTCGATGTCGAGTGGCCGAGGAACCATCCGGACCTCGACCAGGCTGTAAGACTTGCACGCCAAAATGATATCAAACTGGCGATCTCGAACCCATGTTTTGAGATCTGGCTGCTGCTTCATTTCAAGGACCACACCAGGTGGACTGATACGGCTACAGCGGAATCTGAAAGCAAGAAGCACGACGGCCGCACGGGCGAGCGGATCGACGCCAGCGGCTACCTGCCGAAGAGGGCTGCCGCCGCGCGTCGCACCGCCGCGCTCGCCACAATGCACGAGAAGAACAATAAGCGCACCCCACATGATAATCCGTCATCCACGATGTTTGCGTTGCTCAACGCTCTCGGACAGGAAGCGCGCGGAGACGAACGGGACTAACAGAACCTCGCGCCCGCCTATCCAGACCTGGCTACTGCCTTCATGCGGACCTTGTCCCGACTCTGCTGGTCGACGATATCGGCCACCGGCAGGTAACTTTCGGCCCCATCGAAGGGAGCTGTCGCCTCCCGTCAGCCCGGGGCCTTGACACCGAGCTGCTTGCCCAGCGGCACCACGAAGATCTTGGCCTTCTGGGTGCCAAAGCCAGGCAATGTGGACGCCCGCCTGAGCAGTTCCCGACGGTCCGCGGCGGTTGTCCACAGCTGGCCGGTGTCGCCGTCGTAGGTGTCGATGATGATTCGGCACAGTGCCTGCACCCGCTCCGCCATCGACTCCGGAAACCGGTACGGCGCCTGCGGCGCGAGGTCGGCCGGGCCGTGGCCAGGGCGCGCCTCCAAGCCGGCCCTGGTGCTGGCAACGATGGGCGTTGCGCTGGGCGGTCCAGCGAACGGTCTTCCACCGCTGATCTGGGCTGAGTCGCCGCGTGGCACCGACACCGGTGGGCGCCACGGAGCCGAATTCGGCATTCAGCCCGGTCCGTGCTGGTCGGGAAGGCCAGCGGCGACCAGATCCGTATGGATGAAGTCGTCGCCCTTGAACAACAGCGGTTTCCGTCGTTCAGCCGCAAGCGCATAGGCGAAACAGTCACCGAAGTTCAATCGGGCGGGACTCCCGCTCCCCCTGCCGAAGTCTCGGTAGGCCTGCCGGGCGAGCGTCGCGTGCTCGGCCGTCACCGCCACCACCTCGATGTCCGCCACTCTTACCAGTTCGTCGAACCGGCGGCTCGCGACAGGGTCACGAGCCGAGTCGACGACGACCGCCGCCTCCACGTAGTTCACGGCGGACATGGCGGTGTCCGCCGAGACAAGAGCCGCCGCGTAAGCAGCCGCGTCAGGCTCGGCTCGGATGATAGCCACGAGGGCGGACGAGTCCACGATCATGCCGGTAGTCCGCGATCATCGTAGAGGTCGTCGATGCCGAACCCGCTCCCAACGACCGCATCCGCTATCTGGCGGCCAAGAGCGACGATTCGCTCAACTCGCTGCTCGCCCGCTTCTCGGTCGGCCCGCATACGGTCGAGACGTTCGCGAATCGCCGTGGTCACCGCCGTCGTGATGCTCTCTCCGGTCAGGTCAGACAGCTCACGGCCAAGCCGCTGTGCCTCGTCGTTTTTGATGTTCAGCGCCACCGCAACCACTTCCACCTTGGAGGCAAGATTTTCCTCCAAGGTACCATGGGGGCGTGGCGAGACGAGCCGGCTCGGCCCGTGCGCGCAGGCCAGCGATGGCATCGAAATGTTTGCCGCCGCGCACGGATCCGGCGGTCCCTGCGCCAGCTTTCTTCCGACCGGCGGAAGTTCTGGGTCTCTTTGAACGCCCCAGCGGGCGGCGAGTGCTTCTTCGAAGTCCTCGCGGGCACGGTCAGGACTTCACTCTCTCAGCCTGGCAGGTTGGCCAGGTCGAAGACGCGCAAGGCGGCGTCTGTCGCGGCGTCCACGTCGCGACGCTCGAAAGCGTCACGCAACGCCACGGTGTCCGTTTCGCTGATCGTGTCAGGATGAGGTACTCGGATCCGACGTAGGTACTGGGCCTGGAACCGCAGGGTTCCGCCACGCATCTTGACCGCGTACGCCACGATGAACGCTTCGGCCACCCGCGAGAGCAGGAGCCCGCCGAGGACTTGCAGATCCCAGGTGTCCGAGACTATGTAGTAGAGGTTGTGGTGTGGGTAGCATCCGCCGGGATCGAGAACCGGGTGCATGTTGGCTTTCATGTCCGGGAAGAGGAGTTTCGGTCTTTTGATAAGCCGGTGGTCGACCTTGTCGATCGTCTTGTACCAGCGGGCCGGCTGTTTCCTGGCGATATGACGCGCACGCAGCTGGCCGCTGTGCCGGCGAAAATACCGGCCGAGGCGAGGATAGCAGGCAAGATCAACAAGCTGGCCGTCGGAGCCCCAGGGGTTGATGAGATGCGTTCCCGTCCACGAGAACGAGCCACCGGCGGTGTCACGGACCATCGCCAGCGGAAGGAGACGGTCGTCCTCGACGTCCACACGTTCTGGCTCGGCTGTGATGAACACACTGTCCGCACCCGTGGCGACCCCGATACCTACCCGGGTCCCGGTCGAGCCGTCCTCAAGGCAGGGAAACCGATCGCCGAGGTCCTCCAGTATCGCAAGCCGCGCGGGTGAGGCAGCCGGCCAGGAATCCGTCCCGGCGAACCAGCGCGGAAGACGCGCGGCATGAAACGTCGGCGCGCGGATCGAGGTTCCCTCGCTCCCTGCCCAGTTCCGTAGCAACGCGGCCTCGTCGGCGCCGAAAGACGACGTCGTGTCGGCAACAACAGATGTTCCCTGCTGCGCACTTTGGATGATCGTGATGGCGGGATAGGCGGAGACCTGCTCAACGAACGCGTCCACATTGTGCACGGTGAGGACGACTTCAACGTTGCAGGAACGGCTCACCAGCTCGCGCAGCCGGCTGCCGTACTGGTTGCGCATCCAGCGGTCCGCGCAGATGAAACCGAGCCTCCCGCCGGGCCGCAGAATCCTCAGGCCGACTTCGTAGAAACCGACGTAGACATCCGCCCGCCCACCCATGGCGGGGCACGACGACCGGTAGGCTTTCATCCGAGCTTCGGGGACGTCTTCAAGGCGGATGTACGGCGGGTTTCCCACCACGAAGTCGGCGCCTCCGTACTCACGCTGGAGAAGAAAATCCCCCTGCCGGATCCACTTTCCGGCGAGTTTCCCGGCGCCTGGCATGTCCCAGCCGTTTTCGGTCATGAGCCGGATGGCGAGATCCCGGCTCGATCGCACGTTGCGGTCGAGGAGATCGAAGGAGTACACAGCGTCGGCGGCGTCGAGTGGCGAGCGGCCGTGGAGCTGGCATGAGGCGATCAGACGTTCAACTATCGGCCCGATAAAAGCCCCCGCGCCGCACGCGGGCTCCACGATCACGGCGCTGGTCAGATCCTTGTCGGGCGTGTAGCCAACCCAGTCCAGGATCAGTTCGACGATCCAACGTCGGGTGAACACCTCTCCATGATCGATCGCTGGCTGTGGCGATTCGGTCCGGGACGGAGAGCTGAGCTCGTCGAAGAGATCTTGGCTGACCACGGGTCGACGATAGCTTCGGGTAGGAGCTACTCGACGCAACAGGGACGACATGCCACGCTGCGGATCGTATCGTCAGTCATTGGCGACACGGTGCGTAAACGCCACGAGGGATGATCGTCGCTTTGCTCCGCCGGGCCTGGCTCCGGCAAGGTGGCGATGGCGGGCCAGCGATCCCGCTGGCGAGCATCGCGATAGCATCACCGGGTATGTCACCGGACGCGGATGACGCCGTGGTGCGCCAGGCCACGGAGAATGACGTTTCCGTGATCTTAAGCCTTGTCCGTGGGCTGGCTGAGTACGAGCGGGAGCCCGAAGCGGTCGTCGCGACCGAGACGGACCTGCGGACAGCGCTGTTCGGCCCGCGGCCAGCGGTGTTCTGCCACCTGGTCGAACGGGCTGAGACAGTGGTCGGCTTCGCCCTGTGGTTCCTGAACTTCTCGACCTGGACCGGTCGTCACGGTATTTATTTGGAAGATCTTTATGTTCTCCCGGAGCACCGCGGTCGAGGCTACGGGCGCGCGCTGATGAGCACGCTGGCCAGGCAGTGCGTGGCGCGCGGCTACGGCCGGTTCGAGTGGGCGGTGCTGGACTGGAATAATCCGGCGATTGGCTTTTATCGCGCAATCGGCGCGGTGGGCCTGGACGAGTGGACCACGCAGCGCCTGTCCGGTGAGGCGCTGACCGCCTTTGCCGAGAACCGCCACCTATTCCGCCGTGGACAGGATCAATAAGAGCGCCCCTGTGCCGGGTGCTCTTTATCTTTAGAGCGCGTTTGAGATCGTCATTCCGGCTCGCGGCGTCCGGTTCTGTCGCCGGCGAGCTCAGCTCATCCTGGCGCGATCTCGTTGGGCGGCGGTGCCGTTACGTTCAGAGGTATCCCGAAGTCCGAGTAGGTGACTGTCCGGGTGATCTCTGTGTGCGGGGCTGGGCTGTCGGACTCGGCGCCGGTGACGGTAATGCGGAGCTGGCGGATGAGTCCGTCCGCGTCGATCCAGGCCTCGGTCGGCTGGAGGGCGCTTCCGAGGATGCTCTTGTAGTACTCGACGGTGGCCGTGCTGATGTTCCCCCGTTGGGATGCTGTTTCCAGGTTCACGGACAGCTTGTAATGGGTCGTCTGGATACCGTCGATGGCTTCCTCACCCACGGTGGTCACCGGGGCCGACGCACCGCTCAGGAAGCCGAGCCGCAGCGCCGCGTCGTCGCCGACCCCGGGCTGTACGGCGCTGGCCGATGCGGTGCTGGAGGAAGCGGTAGCACCGCCGCCTGGGACGACACGGGTCCAGCGCGGCGAGCCTGGCGCGCCGCCAGCCGTGATGCCGCGTTGGTAGAAGTCGGGACCGACGATCCGTACCTCGCTGCGGCCGCCGCCGTCGACGTTGCGGACGCTCTCGCTCGTGCTGTGGACGAAGTCAACCGTGCCGGTCCCTGTTGTGGAGATCGTTTGTTTGCGGCCGGAGACGGAAACGAGGGCCGCCGCATAGGTGAAGCGAATTCTTGCTGTCTTCCGCGCGATCGTCGTGTCGTAGGAGGACTCCAGCGGAGCCGGTACGCCACTGGTCCGTGTCGGGCTCGCTGCCTGGGTCGGACCGATCACGACTGGTGAGGGGGGTTTGGCGGGGTCGCTGGAACAGGCCGCCGCGCTCAGCAACAGGCTGGCCGCCAGCAGGAAGATGCTGCCGGCAGCCAGCTGAACATCGCGCACAGCGATCCGAGCCATTCGCGGTCTCCCCGATCGTGAGCGCTGGCCGCCGTTGTGGAGATCCCCGGGCCGCCGAGCGCGCGGAAAAATTACGATCGCGCGCTTTTCGATCACTAGTCACCAGTCATTAGAAGCGCCGGAAGATGAGTGCGCGCTTGACCTCCTGAATTGCCTTGGTCACCTGAATACCACGGGGGCAGGCGTTCGAACAGTTGAAGGTCGTGCGGCAGCGCCACACCCCTTCCCGCTCGTTGAGGATCTCCAGACGTTCGTCGGCGCCCGCGTCCCGGCTGTCGAAGATGAAGCGGTGCGCGGCCACCATCGCGGCCGGGCCGAAGTACTCCCCGTCATTCCAGAACACTGGGCACGAGGTCGTGCAGGCCGCGCACATGATGCACTTCGTGGTGTCGTCGAAGCGCTCCCGGTCCGCCGCGGACTGCAACCGCTCACGGGTCGGCTCATGGCCCTCGGCGATAAGGTACGGCTTGACCGCACGGAACGCGTCGAAGAACGGTTCCATGTCGACGATGAGGTCCTTCTCGACCGGAAGGCCCTTGATGGGTTCGATCGAGATCTCCGGACCGAGGTCCTTGACCAGCACCTTGCAGGCAAGCCGGTTCGAGCCGTTGATCCGCATGGCGTCCGAGCCGCACACACCGTGGGCACAGGAGCGCCGGAAGGACAGCGACCCGTCGAGATTCCACTTGACGTAGTGCAGGGCGTCCAGCAGCCGGTCGCTGGGATCGAAGGGGACGGTGTAGCTCTTCCACAGCGGCTTGGCGCTCACCTCCGGGTCGAAGCGCCGGATTTTCAGCGTGACGGTCCGTCCGGCCGTTGCGGTCGGACCCGAAGCGGCCGGTGCGGTGGTTGATAGATCGTCGGTGACAGTCACGCCGGACCTTTCTCACATCAGACCCACAGCGCGGGCCAGCACATCATAGGCCGCGCTCTGGGTGACCCGAACATCGAAACCTGGCCCCGGACCAATCTGAGAACGCCCGGCGTGGTCCGCAGCCTCGAGTGAAACCGGATTGGGTTCCGTCAGTACTTGCGTTCCATCGGCTCGTAGCGGGTCATGGCGACGGGTTTGTAATCCAGCCGGATCTCCGCTTCGGGCGAGCCGGCGACGAGCGGCCCGGAGCGGTAGGCCATCGTGTGGCGCAGGAAGTTGACGTCGTCCCGGTTCGGATGGTCCTCCCGCGAGTGCCCGCCGCGGGATTCGTTGCGGGCGAGCGCGCTCACCACCAGGCACTCGGCAAGGTCGAGCAGGAAGCCCAGCTCAACCGCTTCCAACAGTTCGGTGTTGTAGCGCCGGCCCCGGTCGGTGACACCGACCTGCTGGTAGCGGGTTTTCAACCCGGCAATGTCGGTGATCGCCTGCTTGAGCGTCGTCTCGGTGCGGTACACCGACGCGTTGACGTCCATGGTCTCCTGCAGCTCGCGACGGATGGCCGCCGGGTTCTGGGTGCCCGCGCCGTCGCGGAGCCTGGTCAGGAGCCCTTCGACAAAGGCTGCCGGGTTCTCGGGCAACTCGGTGTGACGATGCGTCGCGATCGCGTGTTCGGCGGCGGCAATGCCCGCTCGGCGGCCGAAGACATTGATATCCAGCAGCGAGTTCGTTCCGAGCCGGTTCGCGCCGTGCACGGACACGCATGCGACCTCCCCGGCCGCATACAAGCCCTTGACGATGTCGGTGTTGTTCCGCAGAACCTCGGCGTCGATGTTCGTCGGGACGCCGCCCATGGCGTAGTGGGCGGTCGGCTGGATCGGGATCGGGTCGGTGTAAGGCTCGATGCCCAGGTAGGTGCGGGCAAACTCGGTGATGTCAGGGAGCTTGGCGTCGAGCTGCTCGGGCGGCAGGTGGGTCAGGTCGAGATAGACATGATCACCATTCGCGCCACAGCCACGGCCAGCGCGGATCTCGGTGTAGATGGCCCTGGCCACCATGTCCCGGGGGGCGAGGTCCTTGATGGTCGGCGCGTAACGCTCCATGAAGCGTTCGCCGTCCTTGTTGCGGAGGATACCGCCCTCGCCACGGGCACCCTCCGTGAGGAGGATGCCCATCTTCCAGATGCCAGTCGGGTGGAACTGGTAGAACTCCATGTCCTCCAGCGGCAGCCCGCGCCGGAAGATGATGCCCATCCCGTCGCCTGTCAACGTGTGCGCGTTCGAGGTGACCTTGAAAACCTTGCCGAACCCGCCGCTGGCGAACACCACCGACTTCGCCTGGAAGACATGCACCTCACCGGTGGCCAGCTCATAGGCGACGACCCCGGCCGTGACGCCTTCGGTGAGCAGCAGGTCCAGCACGTAGAATTCATTAAAGAATTCGATCTTGTGCTTGACGCACTGCTGGTAAAGCGTTTGCAAAATCATATGGCCGGTGCGGTCGGCCGCATAGCACGACCGCCGGACAGGCGCCTTGCCGTGGTCACGCGTGTGGCCACCGAAGCGCCGTTGGTCGATCCGGCCTTCCGGCGTGCGGTTGAACGGCAGGCCCATTTTCTCCAGGTCGAGGACCGCGTCGATGGCCTCCTTGCACATGATCTCGGCCGCGTCCTGGTCGACCAGGTAGTCGCCGCCCTTGATCGTGTCGAAGGTGTGCCACTCCCAGTTGTCCTCCTCGACGTTGGCCAGGGCCGCGCACATGCCGCCCTGAGCCGCGCCGGTGTGGGAGCGGGTGGGATACAGCTTGGTCAGCACGGCGGTGCGACAACGCTTGCCGGCTTCGAGTGCCGCGCGCATCCCCGCGCCGCCGGCACCCACGATGACCGTGTCGTACTTGTGAACCTGCACCGCTTGGACCTCCGCCTTCCCAGGCGCCATCAGGAGATGTTCGGGTCGAACGTGAAGATGACCAGCGATCCCAGCGTGATGACCAGGCCTGCCGACACATACAGCAGCATCTTCAGCCAGAACCGGGTCTGTGCTCGCTCGGCGTAGTCGTTGATCACTGTCCGTAGGCCATTGGTTCCGTGCAGTTCGGCGAGTACGAGCATGAGCAGATCCCAGGTCCGCCAGAACGGCGAGGCCCAACGGCCCGCGACGAAACCGAAGCCGATCCGTTGCACCCCGCCATCAAGGATGTTCATGATGAACAGGTGACCGAGCACGAGAAAGAGCAGCAGGACCCCGGAGATTCGCATGAACAGCCACGCGTACAGCTCGAAGTTCGTTCGCGCCTTCGGGCCGCCCGGCCGCCGCCGCGGGCTGCGCGGTGTCTCGATGGCCGGGGCGGCAGCGCCGTTGATTGTCGTCGCCATCAGGACGCGCTCCCGAACAGGGTCTCGAACATGTGCTTGAGCATGAAGAAAGCACCGGGGACGACGAGGACCAGCCACACCACGATCTCGGTGTAGAGCATCTGGCGCTGGAAACGGGGACCGGATTTCCAGAAGTCGATCAACGTGATCCGGATCCCGTTGAGTGCGTGGAAGACGACCGCGGCTACAAGCCCTACCTCCATCAGGTTCACGATCGGGTTCTTGTAGGTCGCGATCACACTGTCATAGGACGACGGTGACACCCGCACGAGCGCGGTGTCCAGGACGTGGGCGAACAGAAAGAAAAAGATCAGTACGCCGGTGATCCTGTGCGCAACCCAGGACCACATCCCTTCACGGCCGCGGTAGAGCGTTCCCGCTGGTGCCTTCGGCACTGAAAGCTCCTCCGGACCTGCCTGCCGACAGGCTGGTCCTGATGGTCCCGTCCGATGACTCTTGGTAACCTAGCTGGCCCGAAGGGCCCGCGCCGGCAGCTGGAGCGAAGCCGAGTGGCGGGTTCGGGGGGCACTAAGCACCTTGAGACATCATGCGGACGATGGTTTGTGTGGACCCGATGTTAGTGCTGAGCCCATGGAGGGGCATGCCAGCTTCGGTGACACTTAGGTGAAGTATGTCACAGAAAGTGATCGCTTTCATTATGTTTCGAGGCTGGCGGCCATCCGTTGTTGATCAGAGAGATCCCCGGCGGTCCCGTGGGCTTTGAGGCGTCACGAAGCCGGCTGCGCTGTCGCTGTCGGTGTCGATGTGCTGGGCGGGGACGACGCGGGCAGCGTCGAGGTGGGCGAGATGGCCGGCGCCGTGGGGCTCGCGGCGACGCTGGTCGGCGTCGGGCTGTGGGCCGCCGGGTCGGTCTCGATGGGCGTCGCCGCGGGTGGGGTGGTTGACGCGCTCGGTGATGCCCTGCGGCTGGCCGGAAGCCTGAACGAGGGGGCGAGGCCGGTCGGGAGCACCCGAGGATTGAGGTTGTTCTGCTCGTCCGCCGTGCTGGTCGCCGCGGGGATACCGTTCCCGCCGGGGTTCTGCGGCTGGGTGGTGTCGGACCCGGGGGTGAGGATCCCGCTGAGCGCTATTGCCGCCCCAGTCGCCACCGACGCGGCGGCCACCGCGATGATCACAGCCCGCCGGAGCGGCGGCTCACCGTCTCGGCCGGTGGCTGACGCCGGCCCATCACCGTGATGATCAAAGCTGAAGGGTGTGCGGGCTGGGCCGATCGCGATGTCGCCGGAGACTGGTAGCAGACCGTCGTCTTGATCAGAATGTCTGCCGGTGCTGTATCCGGCGGAGCCGGGCGAGCGAGAGCCACCCCGATGAGCCGTCAGCGCGGTGGTGCCCGTGACCCCCGATGCCCCGGCCGCCGCGGGGTCCTTGCGCAGCCCCACCGCAAGCGCGGTCATGGGCTTCTCATACAGCGCGGAGCCGATCGAAACCTCGGCGATCTCGATTTTGTCGGCCATGGAGCCGACGGCTGTCAGCTCATCGCCCTCGCTGGCGGCAGCGGGCGCGCTGGCGGTGTTCCCGCTCGCCGTCGTCGCGCCGCCGGCTGTGGTCCCGCTGGCTGTGGTCGGGCTCAGGGCGACGGCGTCGGCATCCGCATCCCCGATGGGCAGCAGATCGCCGCCGACATCCTCGAGACCGGCCGAACTGGACTCGACCGGCGCCGCGTCACCTTCGTCCGGCCTGTTGACGTCTGGTTTCGGCCGACCGCTGATGACGGAGGCGGGTACCGCCGCGGTGCCCTGGGCGATCGGCGCCAGCCGCTGGCGTATCTCGGCCGCCTCTGGACGCTCCGGCGCGGGCCGGTCGAGCAGATCGGTGAGCAGGCCACGCAGTGGGCCGGCGAGCCGGAACGGACGCCTGCGTCCCTCCACCACGGCGGTGAGAACCGCGTACGTTTCCGGTCCTTCGAACGGAGGCTGCCCCTCCACCGCCGCGTACAGCGTGGCGCCGAGCCCCCACAGGTCGCTCGAGGGAGTACCGGAGGAGCCGCGGACCCGCTCGGGGGCGATGTAGGCGGGCGAGCCGACGAGCGCGCCTGTTCCCGTGAGCGTAGAGTCGCCATCAGTGGCCGCAATTCCGAAGTCGGTAAGCCGGACATGGCCGTCCCGGCCCAGCAGTACGTTGCCGGGCTTGATGTCGCGGTGCAGCACACCCGCGGAGTGCGCGGCGGCGAGCGCGTCAACGAGAGTGAGGCCAATTGCCGCGACCCGCGCTGGTGGGAGTGGGCCGTTCGCGCGGATGACCTCTCCCAGGCTGTCCGCGTTGACCAGCTCCATGACGATCCAGTGGCGTTCGGCTTCCTCAGCCACGTCGTAGACGGCGACAATCGCCGGGCTGTGCAGGCGGGCCAGCGCGCGGGCTTCGCGCAGCACCCGCGTTCGGATCGCGTCGCGCTCGACCTGGGTTCCGGCAAGTGGAACGAGGATCTCCTTGATCGCTACTGGGCGCTGGAGAAGTTCGTCCTCGCCGCGCCAGACGACACCAGCGCCACCACGACCGATTGGAGTATCCAGACGGTAACGTTGAGAGACGTATCGGGGTGTGTTGTGACGCGAGGAGTCTCCGGGCGGCGTCGGTCTGGACATCCCCTTAAGTCTCGCAGACGCGTCGCCGGATGCGCTGGCCACCCTTGCCCAGCGCGGTCCGTTGGTCACCGCTCATGGGCCTGGCCGGAACGTCGAGAAAAGCCGCCACATCAACGGAAGATCGGCTGACCAGCTGGCGTCGGACGTGGACCAGTACAGCGCGTAGCCATGGCCGTTACGAACAATTCCGCGATTGAGAACATGAACTCTTTTGCCGCCGGAGGTGTAGAGGAATTCCCAATCCGCCTGGATGGAGCCGTCTCCGCCGTCACTCGGCGTGATCCGCACGCGTTCGTAGTTCGTCAGGCGCGCGCGCAGGTCGCCTTCGTGTGCCTGCCAGTCCGCCAACGCGGATGGATTTGCCTGCGCCGCGGTGTCGACCCGCAGGTAGGCACCGGTATCCGGATTGATGAAGTCGATTCGTTCGGTGCCACCAGCTGGATGCTGCTCCCAGCCCGGTGGGTAGGCGACCGACCAGCCGGAGCGTCCGCTGTAGGACTGCCAGCCCGCGGGCGGCGTTACCGGGGTCGGGGCCGTCGGCACCAGCCCCGGATCACTGACCACCGCGCCACCGGTTGGTGGCGCCGCGTTCGTGGCGGCCGGAGCCGACGTCACGGGCGTCCTCAGCGGGGTCTTGGCCGTGCCGCTGAGCACCGCCGCCGGATTGGCGCTGCCGGTCGGGTTGTCCGCGCCTGAGCCCAGGCCGAGCAGCGCGGCCGAAGTGAGGGCCGCGCCCACGATGAGCGTCGCGGCGATGATGGCGATGAGCAGCCGGAGCCGCTTGCCATCCGATCGGGGAGCCACCGTCGGTATCGGGCCGGGAGCGGCCGGGGCGGCCGCGTTCACAGCCGCGCCGGCCGTTGCCGTTTCCGGCTGGACCGGGATCGCCATGATCGTGGCCGGTGCCGTGCCGGTATCCGTGGCCGCTATCTCGTGCTGCTCGTGGTCCTGTTCCTGCTCGTGGTCCTGGTCCTGGTCCTGCTCCTGGCGGAGGGCCTGGGGGCTGACCGGACGCCTTGCGGACTCGCGTTCACCGACCTGCCGCAGACGTTGCCTGGCCCGCGGCAGGGACGGGCGTGCGGATGGCTTCGCCGCCATGAGGTCGTCGATGATCGGCGCAAGGGCACCGGCGAGCCGGAACGGCTGGCGCCGTCCGTCGACGATTGCGGTCAGCGTCGCGATGGCGCTGTCGGACTCGTACGGCGGCCCTCCCTCCACAGCGGTGAAAAGCGTCGCGCCGAGCGCCCAGATGTCGCTGCCGGGTCCGCCCGTTCCGCCGCGAGCCCGCTCCGGAGCTATGTAGGAGGGCGAGCCGAGAAGAACGCCGGTCCGAGTCAGCGTCGGGTCTCCGGCGGACAGCGCGATGCCGAAGTCGGTCAGCCGGGCCCGCCCGTCAGCGCTGATCAGTACGTTGGCGGGCTTCACATCGCGATGGACGATTCCGCTGCGGTGCGCGGCCTCAAGGGCGTAGCCGAGGCTGATGCCGATCCGGGCGACCCGTTCCCGGGGCAACGGCCCGGACTCACGGATGATGTCCGCCAGCGACGGGCCGTCCACCAGCTCCATCACGATCCACGGGCAGTCGTCGGCATCAAGCACGTCGAAGACCGAGACGAGGCCCGGATGGTGCAGGCGGCCGGCCGAACGCGCTTCGCGAAGTACCCTCGTGCGCAGGACCGCCCGCTCATCCGCGGAGATCGACGGCGGAAGGCGGATCTCCTTGACGGCGACCTCGCGCCGCAGCAGCTCGTCCGTGGCCGCATAGACCACCCCGAAGCCGCCACGGCCGAGCTCATCGCCGAGCCGGTAGCGACCACCGATGAGGTGGGGCGGACGCGAGGCATGGCCAGCCTCGGGCGTCGTATCGCGGTCGAGCGACATCCGTCCGTTTCACCTCCTCGTTCCCATCGTCGCGGACCAAGCCAGACTTTGCGGGTACCGCGCTGTATCGGTGAAGCGCGGCGCCGGTGGCCCTCGGTTTCCGTGCGTGTGGCCGCAAAGTCCGTGTGGTCATCGCTTGGTCCACTTCATCACACACCAGAGTGTGGGCTGACGCCCGGTTCCCGCCGAACGGCCCGGGGCCGTTGAGGGCGCAGGCCGTTGCGCCGTCACATGTCCGTCAGGCCATACCGGCGCTGGCGGTTCCGGGCCCATGACCTGGTCGGTTCGCGAGCCGCGGGCACGAGCCCCGGGTGCTGGTGTCACGGCAACAGCCAGACGTACACGCCAGCTGTGAACCGCGGTTGCCGTCCCACCAGAAACGTCACCGTGTCGCGAAGTTCCGGCGCATGCTGGGCCGGGCCGAGTACGACAGCACGCACCCCGAGGCGGATGAAGTCATCCCATGCCTGTGTGATCTTTGCTGGGGTCAGAGCCGGGGCTCCCGCGGACCGGCCCCACCCGATGTCGGTCAATAGTTGTGCCGTCGCGGTCGGCCTTCGCCCACCCATGTAGGCCTGCCCGTCGTCACCCGGGCCGATGAAATAGCCGCCGGGCATCGAGAAGTGGAAACGGGCCGCGGTCTGCCAGAAAAGCGGTGCGGTCTGGACCCCGCTCGGGTACGGCAGCAGCAGCACGGTCGAATTCGCGGGGAGAACCTTGAGCGCGTTGGTGGTGAAGAACGAGGGAACATCAGGCGACCGTTCGACGGAGTATGGCCGTGGGACCAGCGGCAGGACGCATACCGCGGTGACTACGACCGCTGTGGCCGGGCCGCCGGAGCCGAGCCGGGAAGGCAGGAGATCCAGCACGATGGCGAGGATGAGCCCCGCCATCAGCGCGGTGCCGAGAGCAAACCTGTCGGGTAGCGCGGCGTCGAAGACCGGAATACGGGCGACCAGGTTCCACGGTAATAGCAGGCCAGTCTCGACGCCATTGACGAGCAGCGTGCTGCCCAGCGTCAGGACCGCGAGGGCCAGGCCGGTGAGCCCGGCTATGCGTAGTCTGAGGTCACGGAAGCCGAGGACGGTTGCGGAAAGACAGAGGATAAGCAGGGGCCAGCCGAGGTAGCTCATGTACTCCGGTGCGCCGCCCTGAAAGGACGCGGCCCGTCTGACCTGCGTGGCCGATGCCAGTAACTGCCGTGACGAAGGAACGTAGAGACCCGTCAGATCGCTCTTGTAGAAATTAGTGAGAAACGGGCTTCCGTGGCTTCGCGGAGAACCAAGGAACTGAATTCCCAAAGGGATGGAAGTCAGTACGAGAAAAGATGGTAAAGCAATCAGAAAAATGCGCACGGAGTCACCGGAGTGGCGGTGGAATCCTGGCCGGCTCAACATCAGAAAGGTGAGCCCGAGTATAGCCGTCACCGCGGTTATGAACAACACCTCTTCGCCGGTCAACAGTTGCAGGCCAGCGCCCGTGCCCAGCAGGATGCCTTTTCGCAACGGGCGTCCCGTCCGCTGGATGACATCGGTGATCAGGCAGAGCAGCAGCGGGATGGCCGGTGCGAAAACCAGGCTCAGATGGCCGGTGCCGGCCGCCACCAGCGCCGGGGAAAAACCGTACACGTAGCCACCCACGTAGGCTGCCACCGCCCCCACGCCGAGCTTGCGCGCGAATAGCTGGGCGCCCAGGGCTGACAGCGAGAAGGCCAGCACGATCAGCACGTTGTAGGATGCCACTGGGCCGGCGGCGATGGTCAGCGGAGTCAGTAGCAGGCCGGGCGCCAGGACGGATGTGTTCCAGAGCGCGTTTATTCCCTCTGGCGCGTTTGCCAGGTGCGTGATGAACGGGTTCGACAGGCTGGTGACCGCGTGCGCGGTATGCGCGAGCCACCAACAGTACAGACCGGTGTCGTTCGGATTACCCGCGATTATGTTCCGGGTGGGCTCGGACCAGACCCTGCCGGTGAGCCCGAAGGCCAGCAGAAGATAGCTTGCGGCAACTGGCAGCCGCCCTCCCATGCGTTGCCGCCACCCCGGCCGCCCCGGCCGCGCCGAGCCGTCAGCGGCCCGAGGGAACCACGACCGCACAGCCGCCGGTCCGGGGCGCGACACGCCGTCGGTGGTCCCGGTGGGCGGTGATTCCCGTCGCGGCGTGGCGGGCGTGCGCTGAGCGCCGGTCGATGACGCAACGGTGTGCCCGGTCCCGGGCGCGGCCAGCTCGGCGGACCGCTTTTCCATTCAGTCCTCCACCGGCTGCCAGCGGGAAATCGTCGTGGTGCACCGCGCCCCACCGCGCCGGACGGGTGCGGCGCGCGTTGAAGCCGCCCTGCGCTGAGTCACATCCTTGCCTAACCGGGCCAGGATCGTCGCTCAAGCCGACGGGCTGCCTGTTGCCTGCCCGTTCGTCCGGGCCCGCGTCAGTATCCCGATTATGATCAGCGGCATACGAGCAACGGGTACCGGCTGTGAGCGGCTACGGAGAGGCGTCCACATGGTCGAGCCGAGCGGCGGCGGACCCCTGCCGGCGGCGGGCGTTGTCGACTGGGAGCGCCTTCGGGGCGCGGCGATGCGGGTCGCGGCCCGCGCGTACGCCCCGTACTCTCGCCTGCGCGTCGGGGCCGCCGCCGTGGTCGACGACGGCCGTCTGGTCGTTGGGTGCAACGTGGAGAACGCCTCCTTCGGGCTTACTCTCTGCGCTGAATGCAGCCTTGTCGGAGCGCTGTGTTCCTCGGGGGGTGGACGGCTTGTCGCGGTCGCCTGTGTGGATGCCGCGGGTGTCCCGCTCGCACCCTGCGGGCGGTGTCGCCAACTTCTGTACGAACACGGGGGCCCGGATCTCCAGATAGCTCTGGCCGGGGGTCCGCGTTCACTTCACGATCTTTTGCCGGAAGCGTTCGGGCCCGCCGACCTGCCGCCCGGCGGGCCCGGCGGACCGCCGCGCGACGGACGGTGGCCATGACGTTCCATGTCATCGATCTCATCAGGGCGAAACGAGACGGTGGCCGGCTGCCCGACGGCGCTGTGGGCTAGTTGATCCGTTCCTGCGCGGATGGACGGCGGGGCCCGCGTCCACCGGTAGGACATGCGCCCATCCGTGGGGGTGGCGCGGGAAGCGGGGAGCCTGGTCAGGGTGGGTGGAGCGGGTGGCGCGCGGTGGCGGTCAGGCCGCCGTCGCACGCCTGCCGTACGGTCGGGCGATGAACGTGCCCGCCCCGCCACCCTCCTTGAACGCCATCCGC
Source organism: Protofrankia sp. CiT1 (assembly GCF_917627335.1). Lineage (NCBI taxonomy): Bacteria > Bacillati > Actinomycetota > Actinomycetes > Frankiales > Frankiaceae > Protofrankia > Protofrankia sp. CiT1. Next base: position 17,179 of record NZ_CAKJTP010000060.1, read on the forward strand.
CGGGCACCCAAGGTGCTGCTGCATGACCATCTCGACGGCGGGCTCCGTCCCGCGACCATCGTCGAGCTCGCCGACGCGGCCGGTTACGGCGCACTGCCTACCCTGGCGGTGGACAAGCTCGCGACCTGGTTTCGTGGCGGCGCCCACAGCGGATCACTCGTGCGCTATCTGGAGACGTTCAGCCATACCGTCGGGGTCATGCAGACCGCGGACGCGCTCGCTCGGGTGGCTCGTGAGTGCGCCGAAGACCTCGCCGCCGACGGCGTCGTCTACGCTGAGATCCGGTTTGCTCCGGAGCTGCACGTCGAGCGTGGGCTTGCGCTCGACGCGGTGATCGAGGCGGTCCTGGACGGCCTGCGCGCCGGCTCGGAGGGGACCGGGCTGACGATCCGCGCGCTGGTCACCGCCATGCGCCACGCGGCGCGATCGCTGGAGATCGCTGAAGCCGCGGTCCGATGGCGGGACCGGGGCGTCGTCGGTTTCGACATCGCCGGCGCGGAGGCCGGCTTCCCGCCCACCCGCCATCTGGATGCCTTCCAGTACATGCAGCGGGCTAACGGGCACTACACGATCCACGCCGGTGAGGCGTTCGGGCTGCCCTCGATCTGGGAGGCGCTGCAGTGGTGCAACGCCGACCGCCTCGGTCACGGTGTTCGGATCATGGATGATATCACCGTCAAGCCGGATGGCGACATTACCCTCGGACGGCTTGCCAACTACGTCCGTGACGTCCGGGTGCCGCTGGAGATGTGCCCTACGTCCAATGTCGACACGGGAGCGTGCGCGAGTATCGCCGAGCACCCCATCGGTCTGCTGCGCAGGCTCCACTTCCGGGTGACGGTCAACACCGACAACCGGTTGATGAGCGGGGTGACGCTGTCGAGCGAGTTCGCCAGGCTGGTCGACACCTTCGGCTACGGCTGGCCGGACCTGTCATGGCTGACGGTCAACGCGATGAAATCGGCCTTCATCCCCTTTGATCAGCGTCTCGCCATCATCAACAATGTGATCAAGCCCGGCTTCGAGCGGTTGTGCTCCGGTGGGTAGCCGATCGGCTGATGCCGGTGCTGTGCCGGCC
>NZ_CAKJTP010000060.1:18485-23546 GCF_917627335.1 Protofrankia sp. CiT1
GCGGCCGTGTGCTTACCGGTGTCGCGGCCGGGCCGGACGGCTGTCCGCGCTGCCCCTGGGCGCTGTCCACGCCCGAGTACATCGCCTACCATGACGAGGAATGGGGGAAACCGGTCCACGACACCGTCGGTCTCTTTGAGCGCCTCAGCCTCGAAGCATTCCAGTCGGGCCTTTCCTGGCTGACCGTCCTGCGCAGGCGGGAGGCTTTCCGCAGGGCGTTCGCGGGATTTGACCCGGCGGTTGTCGCCGCTTTCGGCCCGGCCGATGTCGAACGGCTGGCGGGGGACACAGGAATCATCCGCAACCGACGGAAGATTCTCGCGACGATTGCCAATGCCAACGCGGTCCTGGCGCTGGGCATGCCATTAGGTGAACTGGTCTGGTCATTTCGTCCCGCGGTCGCGGCGGTACCGGTGGTGATCGCCGATCTGCCCACGTCCACGCCCGAGTCGGTAGCGCTGGCCAAGGCGCTGAAAGCCCGTGGCATCACCTTTGTCGGCCCGACGACAGGCTATGCCCTGATGCAGGCGTGTGGCCTGGTTAACGATCATCTTGCTGCCTGCGTGAACAGGTAGCGGACAGGCTGCTCCGGCGCTGGTACCAGCTGGGCCCGCGGACGCGGACCCGGATCAGGCCGGTTTCCGCTCGATCGTGTACCGCTGGCGGCTCAGTCCGTTCCGCTACCATAGCCGATCATGTCGGACGTAGCGGTACTTGCGATTGTCAGCGTTGTCGTCACCGGCATAGGCGCTCCGGGAATCATGGCGTTGGCGGGCCGGCTGGAGTCGCGGCGGTCGCATCGGCTCGCCATCGGAAAGGAATGCCGTGACACACTCGATTTCGCGGCTGAGCAGTTGACGAGATCCCAGCGGACCACCACGTATTGTATCAGCCTGTGGTCCCGGGGAATTATGGATAACGACGATGAGGCAAGGGACTATCTTCGGTGCCGCAATGAGGCGAACGAGGCGGCCCGCACGGCCTATGGACGGCTGTGCGTCAGGTTCGGCCCGGCCTCGGCCGTCGCGCGGCACTTTGACGAGGCCATCGAGAGTATGCAGCGGCTGACAGACGTGCTGCGAGGCTATCGGGCCGGCGACACCTACGACGCCTGGGTGACCCAGGCCAGCACGGAGTCGGCGGAGCTGACCGCGGCGAACGAGAAGTTTCTCAGCGTGGCCAACAAGGCGATGTCAACCCGCAGACGCGGCCAGGGCACCTGAAAAACTCGGCCAGGACACCTGAAAGCCGGGCTGGACACCTGACGGGCTGGGTCACGCGGGCGGCGGCTATTCGGAGACGGCGGCGGGAACGTCCCGGGTGGCGGACATGCCGAGCCTGGTGGCGCCGGCCTCGACGAGCGCGAGTCCCTGGTCAGCGGTGCGGATGCCGCCGCTTGCCTTGATGCGGCAGCAGGGAACCAGGCGTGGATCCGCCGGATCCGCGGGATCCGGCTGGCCGGCTCGCTCCGGAGGGGATGCTGGTCATGCGTTCCATCATTGCGGGCGGATGCGAGCGGGGGCCATAGCACTGTGCGGGAGGTGAACGGATCGTGCGCGTCGACGTTGTCGAACATCCACTGGTGACGGCGCGGTTGACGGTGTTGCGTGACAGGAGCACCGAACCGCCGGTGTTCCGGGCGGCGCTGCGGGAACTCGCAACGATGTTGATCTACGAGGCCGCCCGGGAGCTGATGACCGTCGGGTACACGGTTGCCACCCCGCTCGCCTCCACCGGCGGTGGCACGCTTGCCACGGCGCCGATCGTCATACCGGTGCTGCGGGCGGGTCTGGGCATGCTGGAGGCCGCGCTCGGCCTGCTGCCCGAGGCGCAGACGGGGTTCATCGGTCTCGCCCGGGACGAGAAGACCTTCCAGCCGCATGCCTACCTGGAGTCGCTGCCGGAGAACCTGGCCGGATACCCGGTGCTGTTGCTGGACCCGATGCTCGCCACTGGCGGGTCAGCGCTGCACTGCCTGCGGCTGTTGGCCGACCGCGGCGCCACCGGCATGATTCTCGTCTGCGCGCTGGTGGCTCCCGAGGGCCTTGCCGCGCTGGACGCGAGCGGTCTCGACGCGCGGGTGGTGACCGCGAGCATCGATGAGCGGCTAAACGACGACGCCTTCATCGTCCCCGGTCTCGGGGACGCTGGTGATCGTCAGTTCGGTGCGGTCTGATCGGTATTCCGGCGAGGTCTGACCGGCATGGTGCGCATTGGCCGATATCAGCGGTGGCGTACAGGCCGAACCGGCGGACGAGCTCGTCGAGCCGGCCGAGCACGGTCGCCGGGCCGTTCAGAGCCTCGTGATGACCGCCGCGAGCAGGGAACCCACCCGCTCGGCGGCGGCGGTGCCGGCGGCCAGCACATCAAGATGGCTGAGCGGCCCGCCGGTCATCCCTGCGGCGAGGTTGGTCACCAGGGACAGCGCCAGCACATCGGCGCCCTCAGCCCGTGCCGCGATCGTTTCGTGGACGGTCGACATGCCGACCAGGTCCGCGCCGAGCGTCCGTAGCATCCGGATCTCGGCCGGGGTCTCGAAATGCGGGCCGGGCAGCCCGGCATACACCCCTTCGGTGAGCGTGGGGTCGACGGTACGGGCCAGGTCGCGCAAGTGCGGAGCGTAGGCGTCGGTGAGATCGACGAACCGGGGGCCAACCAGGGGGCTGCGTCCGGTGAGGTTGATGTGGTCGGCGATCAGTACGGGCTGGCCGACGCTGTAGTCCTCCCGGAGCCCGCCCGAGGCGTTTGTGAGCACGATCGTGCTCACGCCGGCCGCGCAGGCCGTCCGGACGCCATGGGTGGTTACGGACATGCCGTGGCCCTCGTAGGCGTGGATCCGCCCCAGGAAAAGCAGCAGGTGACGTCCGCCGAGGGTGACCGAACGGACCCGGCCACTGTGGCCGGGGGCCCGTGGCGGCGGGAAGCCACCGAGCTCGGTGACAGCTGTCTCGCCGGTCACGGTTCCGGCCGCGGCCAGCACGTCTGCCGCGGGCAGCCACCCGGAGCCGAGAACCACGGCGACGTCATGACGCTTGATTCCAGTGATCTCCGCCAGGCGCGCGGCCGCGGCCGCGGCATCGGGCGGCCGTGTGTTCGGCACGGGGATGGTGGGGCACATACGCCGACTGTAGTCGTTGCGTATCGTCATGAAGAACTTTGAAAAATGTTTTTTTGTCCGCTTTCATGTGTATGTGGTACTAATAGTCCGATTCATTGCCATGAACGCTGTTCGCTATGATTTGCCGTGCTGAGTGAGGTGCCGCTCGGTGGGCTGATCGGTGTGCCGTGGGAGCGGCGCGCGTGGCGGCCGTGGGGCGCGCGCCTGGGGGCCGGCTTTCCATACCATCTGGCCATGAGCGAGCGTCTGTCGGAGTCCGGTCAACCGATCAAGCCGGTATACGGCGCGTCTGATTTTTCTGGGGATCTACCGGCGCGTCTCGGCGCCCCCGGTGAGTACCCGTTCACGCGGGGCGTCTACCCGACCATGTATACCGGCAAGCCGTGGACGATGCGGCAGTATGCGGGCTTCGGCACCGCCAGGGAATCCAACGAGCGCTACCACTCGCTTGTCGCCGCCGGCACCGGCGGGCTTTCCGTCGCCTTCGATCTGCCCACCCAGATGGGCTTCGACTCCGACGAGCCGATCGCGCATGGCGAGGTCGGGAAGGTCGGTGTGGCGATCGACTCGATCGAGGACATGCGGGTGCTCTTCGCCGGTATCCCGCTGGACAAGGTCTCCACGTCCATGACGATCAACGCGCCCGCGTCGGTACTGCTGCTGCTGTACCAGCTCGTCGCCGAGGAGCAGGGCGTCCCCGGTTCGAAGATTACCGGGACAATCCAGAATGACGTCCTCAAGGAATACATAGCGCGCGGCACCTACATCTATCCGCCGGCACCGTCGTTGCGGCTGGTGTCGGATACCTTTGCCTACTGCCGCAACGAGATTCCCAAATGGAACACGATCTCGATTTCCGGTTACCACATGGCCGAGGCCGGGGCGACCCCCGCGCAGGAGATCGCGTTCACCCTCGCCGACGGCATCGCCTACGTCCGGGCGGCGATCGAGGCCGGGCTCGCGGTCGACGAGTTCGCCCCGCGGCTGTCGTTCTTCTTCGTCTCCCGCACGACCCTGCTGGAAGAGGTGGCGAAGTTCCGCGCCGCCCGGCGCATCTGGGCGGACGTGATGAAGAACACCTTCGGCGCGACCAGCCCCAAGTCGATGATGTTGCGGTTCCACACCCAGACCGCTGGCGTCCAGCTCACCGCGCAGCAGCCCGAGGTCAACCTCGTCCGGGTCGCGGTGCAGGGCCTCGCGGCCGTACTGGGCGGTACCCAGAGCCTGCACACGAACTCCTACGACGAGGCCATCGCCCTGCCCACGGTCAAGGCCGCGACGCTGGCGCTGCGCACCCAGCAGGTCCTCGCCTATGAGACGGACATCACCGCTACGGTCGACCCGTTCGCCGGCTCCTACGCGGTCGAGGCGCTGACCGACGAGGTCGAGAACGCCGCCCGTGAACTGATGGAGCAGGTCGAAAAGCGCGGGGGAGCGGTCGCCGCGATCGAGCAGGGCTACCAGAAGAGCGAGATCGAGAACTCCGCGTACGCGGTCATGAAGGGCATCGAGGACGGCTCCCGCACCGTGGTCGGCGTCAACCGGTTCCGCGCCGAGCAGGAAGAACACTACGAGCCGCTGCGGGTGGATCCGGCGATCGAGGCAGACCAGTCCGCCCGGCTGGCCAGACTGCGTGCCGACCGCGACAACGCTGAGGTGACGCGCTGTCTGGACGCGCTGAAAGCCGCCGCGCAGGGAACGGAGAACGTCCTTTACCCGCTCAAGGAGGCCCTGCGCGCTCGCGCCACCGTCGGAGAGGCCTGCCACGCCCTGCGGGCGGTCTGGGGGGTGTACCGCCCCGCCGACGCCTTCTAGCCCCGCCGGGCGCGGGGGAAAACCCTGGCGGTGTTTCTCGTCGCCTTGCAGGCCCTCCGGGCATGCGGCGGCTCCTCGGCCTTGCCAGGTTTCCCCCCGCATCCCGGCGGTTGTGGGCGCGGGGGAAA
>NZ_CAKJTP010000060.1:23969-25829 GCF_917627335.1 Protofrankia sp. CiT1
CCCTGACGGCCGGGGGTCCGGGGCTCATCCCGGCGTCCTTGTGATACCTACAGGGCTGTTTGGTATCACAAGGACGCGCCAGTGGTAGGTAAGTATCACTCGATCATCGTGGGCTGTGGGGACGAGGCCGGGCGACCATCGATCGCCTGGAGGATGCCGTTCGCGACGAACAGACGGTTGCGGGTACGGCCGGGCAGCTCCGTGAGGATTTCGGCTTCCACCAGTTTCGCGACGTTCAGGCTGGCGGAGCGGTGCGTCACGTCGAGGATGCGCCGAGCCCGGCTGACGGTCAGCGCCGGGATCTCGAACAGGGCGTCCACCAGTACCGCCAACAGCGCGGACGAGCGTGCGGTACCGACCCGGGCGCGGTAGTCGTCCCGCAGAGCCTGCAGTGTGGCGGAACGCCGCACTGCATCCCGGGCCTGTTCGGCGACACCCCGAAGGAAGAAACCCACCCAGCCGGGCCAGTCTCCATGGGTGGAGACCCGCAGCAGGCGGGCATAGTACTCATCGCGCCGCGGTTCGATCCAGGCCGAGATGTCCAGCAGCGGGGCGTTCAGCAGCCCCCATTCGGCCAACAGCAGGACGACGAGGAGCCTGCCGACGCGGCCGTTGCCGTCGAGAAACGGGTGGATCGCCTCGAACTGGTAGTGCGTGCACGCAATTGTGATGAGCGGTGGCAGGTCGTGGTCGGCATGCAGATGTTTCTCGAACGAGTCCAGGCATTCCCACAACCGCTCGGGGGGCGGCGGAACGTAGGTTGCGTCGTCGAGGGTGCAACCGGGCGGCCCGATCCAGGTCTGACTTCGCCGAACGTCACCAGGAGTGGCGTAGTTGCCGTGGACGTCGCTCAGCAGGACGGCATGTGCCTCCCGTAGCAGCGACACGCTCAGGGGGAGCCGGCGGTTCGGGTCGAGGACGTGTTCGACCGCTGTCACATAGTTGAACACCTCCCGGACGTCGTCGCCTTCATCGTGGGTCGGTCGGTCCGCCTCGAACAGGACCAGATCCGACACGGACGCCTGGGTGCCCTCGATCCGGCTGGACAGCACAGCTTCCCGGCGGACGAGGGCGCGGGCCAGCAGCCGTGGGTTCGGCAACGTCCGGCCGGCGCCGGCAAGTTCGCCCAGCGCGCGGTCGGCCTCGGAGAGCAGGCCGATCAGGGGCCGGTCGAAGTCGAGCGCGGGCGGCAACGGTGGCGGGAGGAAGGCGAGGTAGTCGCGTTCGGCCCGGACGATGTAGCCCGACTGCTCAGGAGCGAAGGAGTCGCGTCGCACTGGTACTGACCTACCGTCCCGGCGTCCTTGTGATACCTACAGGGCTGTTTGGTATCACAAGGACGCGCCAGTGGTAGGTAAGTATCACTGGCGCCGAGCTATGACCAGGGCGGCCCCGCGAGGGACGCTCCGGTGCGCGGCATCGGGTCTCCGGGCGTGCGGAGAGCATGATTGCGCACCTTTCGACCGGTTCGGTGGGAGGCTGGCAGGCATGCGTCTGAGACCGGTGCGGACGGTCGGGCCGCCGGAGGTTCCGCTGGAGCCGGGGGAGTTCACCGAGGTCGTGCTGCGCGGCCGGCTCACCGCCCCATCCGGCCCGGGGGTGCTGACGGCGCGGGCCGAGCGGTTCATCGGCCACCGCCTGGGGACGTCCCGCTGGATCCTGCTCACCACCCGGCGGCTGCTGGTCGTCGCGCCCTTCCCGCGCGAAGGCGACTACTTCGATGTCGCCTTCGACCGGCGGGTGCTCTCGGCGTCCCAGGGGCGTAAGCACGGAGAGCTGATCACGGTGGACCTGACGACCCCGGCCGGCCGGCAGGTGCTGCGGGTGCCGGCCAGCCTGCGCTCCGAGCTCTCCCGTTTC
>NZ_CAKJTP010000061.1:0-5342 GCF_917627335.1 Protofrankia sp. CiT1
TTTCAATCCCTCTAGGGATGATCAGTGACCCGAAGATAAACGCGCAGGTCACGGGCGGTTTCTGGCGTCGGTCCGAGGCCTGTTCTGCAGCGGTCCGCCGGTAGTGCAACGCCGCAGGTCAGAGCCATGATCCGTATCATAGAGGATCGGGGTCCGGTTGCCCACCTCGCGGCCGATCGGCTCGTTCACGGATGTGCGGATCCCCGCGGAGGCGCACCGAGGGTCGGGCTTCTGGACGTCCACGGACGGTTACGGACACCGAACCGCCTGTGCAAGATGGTGTCAAGGGCCATCATCTGTTGTTTTCGGTCAGGGAACTGGCGTCCTGACTCGACGTGCCGGTCATGGCGGAGTCACTTCTGGCATTTGCTGAAGCCCTCCGGGCTGTAGCACGGTAGCTGCCCAAAGGCCCCCATCACGTCCTGGCCGCTGCCTCTCATCAGATAGTTCAGGAAACTGGAGGTGAGAGAACCGGCGGGCGACGGACCGTAGGTATAAGCGTACTCGATCTCCACGAAGGGGTAGCTACTGTTACCGACGGGCTTGGCTGACGGCGCCTGGCTGTCGATGCGCAGCGTGTGCAGGCCCCTGAAGGCAGTGGCAGCCTGCAGTTCGCTGTAACCGATGGCGCCCGGCAGCGCGGCCACGGTTTTCAACACCGCTTCCGTGCTGTCGAGTTCGCAGCGGATGACCTTGTCCTGAGGGGAGTTCTTGCTCTTGCAGTCCAGGGAGGTGAAGGCCGGCTCGCCGAGCCCGTCGAGGATGTGCCGCCGGAACAGGTCGCGCGTGCCGGAGTTGGCATTCCGGCTTATGAGCAGGATAGGGAGGTCAGGGCCGTTGAGTTCCTTCCAGTTGAGGAAGTCACCCCGGTAGATCTTCCGTATCTCATCGATTGTCAGGGTTTTGATCGGCAGCTGGTCATGTACCACCAGGGCGTAGGCGGAGACAGCGACGCGCTCCTCCTGGAGCTGTGGGTAGCCGTCCGGCTTGTGCCCGTCGGAGAAGGCGACCAGGGCCGGAGGGCCGTTCCTGGACTCGCTGCCCAGCTCCGCCAGCGCCCGCACGCCTTCCTCGCTGCCGTGCGCATCCATCGTGATCTTAGTACCCGGGCAGCTTGACTCGTACCTTTTGGCGGCTTCCCGCACGACCGGCGCGAAGGCGGTGGAACCGGTGAGGGCAAGCTCGCCCGAGGCACAGCCGATGGGCGGCGGCAGGTCCCTGGGCATGAGGATGATGCCCGCCAGCGTGACGAGGAAGAGGGAGAGCAGGACGGTGATCAAGCGGGCGGGCCTGCTGAACAGGGGCGGCTTGTCGTCGACCGTGATACTCCGGTTGAGCTCCACCGCGCCGTTGCGGATCCCGCCGGTGACTCGGATGCCGCTGCCGACGCCACCACCGGTGAGCAGCACCAGCAGTTTGTAGTGCTGGCCGTGGTTGAGCGGGACGCGGGGGAGATAGATCGTGTTGCGGTCGAAGCGCATACCCCCCGCCGGGGCGAAGTGGTCCATCAGGTGTTCGGCGTCGGACTGGGTGACCGCGACGCCCTCGACGACGCGGTCGGTGAAGACGGCGGTGAGGCCGTGGACGTCGAGGCCGGTGTAGTCGGTGCCGGCGATGCTCTCCGCGCCGTCGTTTTCAATGCGGAGGAGGACGAGGGTCGCGTCGGACATGTCGTTGAACCGGCCGAGCCGTACGCCTACCTGGCCCTGGTTACGGTTGTCGTCGCCGATGGGAGTATCCATCTGTACGCGATAGCCGATGCGTCTGCGATGCGGCACCCGGCGCTCATACCAGATCGCGCCGATGGACACCACGAGACCGAGCAGCGCGGTGAGCACAGCTATGATGTTTTGGGCGTTTAGCCAATCCCCCATATTTTACCCCGATCCCGTATGTGCTGTTAGGTCAGCGTGACGGTTCGGTCACCGTAACAGGTGGCATATCGGCTGATGGGCGGCTGCGGCTCCGGTTTGCCGAACGTTCAACAGAGCTATGACCCCGATTCACCCAGCTCGGCGGAGGCGGCCGCCGTGTTCCCGGCCGATGCAGAGCTGACGCCACTGTCGTGCTGACATGGCGATGAGGTCGCGGTTTACCGGTTGCCGTACCTGGAACGAGTCGCGGGAGACGACTGCGGTCGGCTCGTTCCCGACTCGTTGGAGGTGGACCGTGCCCGACAAGGTGTTCTCGAGCTGGCTTGACAACGTCCGTACCCGGCGGGGCGACAGCGCCGCGGTGCCCAGCCCCGCGGCCGGCGCCCGGAGCCCGGAGAGCTTGGGGAGCCCGAGGGCGCTGCCCCGGGTCGTCGTGGTCGGCAGTGGCTTCGCCGGGTTCTCCGTGCTGCGGCACCTGGAACGACTACTGCCCGCGGATGCCGCCGAGCTTATCGTCGTCTCCCCGGTCGACCATCTTCTCTACACGTCACTGTTGCCGCAGGTGGCCACCAGCGAGGCGGAGCCGCGCCACCTGGCGGTCTCCGTCCGGGCGGCGCTGCGGCGTACCACGCTTGCGCTCGGTCACGTGGTGAAAGTCGACTTCCGGGGCCGCACGATCACTGTCCGCCAACCCAACGCCGTACACGCACAGCTGCGCTGGGACCGCCTTGTGCTGGCACCCGGCGCGGTGACCCGCACAGTCGATATCCCGGGTCTGACCGATCACGCGCTTGGCCTGAAGAACCTCGCGGAAGCCGTCTACCTGCGCGACCACGTGCTCCGCCAGTTCGAGTACGCCGACGCATGCGAGGATCCGGTGGTGCGCCGGGCCCGGTGCACCTTCGTGATCGTCGGCGCCGGGTACACCGGGACCGAGCTCGCCGCGCAGATGGTGCGGTTCACCAGGCGAGCGGTGGGCCAGTATCCACGCCTGACCGAGCGGGACATCCGCTGGATTCTCACCGATCTGGCGCCTCGGGTGCTGCCCGAGCTGGGCGAGGCGCTCAGCAGGCGGGCGGCCCGGGTCCTTGCCGGCCGCGGGGTCGACGTGCGGCTGCGAACGTCCATCTCGGAGGCGGGCGCTGGGTGCGTCCGGTTCATCGACGGTGAGAGCGTCGCGACCCACACCCTTGTCTGGTGCGCCGGGGTGGCTCCCAGCCCGCTGATCTCCACGTTGGGCCTGCCGACCCAGCATGGCCGCCTGGTGGTGGATGCCCGGTTCCAGGTGCCTGCTACCGCGGATGTGTTCGCGCTGGGAGACGCCGCGGCCGTGCCTGACGTGACCCGGGGCTGCCAGCCGGCGGGGCAGACCGCCCAGCACGCCGTCCGGCAGGGTGCCGTTGCCGCGCGTAACGTCGCGGCCTCCCTCGGTCACGGAACGGCGAAGCCCTACCGGCATCGCAATCTCGGTTTCGTCGTCGACCTCGGTGGCACCGCCGCCGTGGCTGATCCGCTCGGAATCCCGTTGTCCGGGGTGGCCGCCGCGGCAGTGACCCGGGGCTACCACCTGTGGGCGCTTCCCTGCCTGACCAACAGAACGCGGGTGGCCGCCGACTGGCTCCTGGACACGCTCACCCCGCGCCAGATCGTCCAGCTCGGGTTCCTGCCGCCGGCCAAGTCATCGATCAATGCCGCGGAGCGGATCGACATCTACCACAACGGGCATTCATAAGAGCGCCCGGCAATAGGGGCGTGGATCAAGGAGCGGGGCTGGGGTGCGTGCATCGCAAGGCGGAGGAGGGAGTCACCCTGGTCTTTGGGGTGTCGACCGACGACAACGCAGCGAGGTGCGTGCCCCAGCCCCGCGACGCCGCGTCCCCTATTGCCGGGCGCTCTAAAGCTCCACCGGGGCGTGTAGCGAGGCGGCCCCGGTTGGTGGTGGTGCGGGCGGAGACGGTAGGGGAGGCTCCTTCCCGCGGGGCTGTCTGGCAGCCGACCCGTCCACCCGCGCCAGGCCGGGGGAGAGCCGGCCCGGGAGTGGGCAGAAAGGATGCGTGACGACGAAGACGGGACGGATCGGGAGCTCCAGCGGTCATGCCGTAGCTGTGCCCGCCCGGTGAGCGTATCGCCGGGCGGCTCGGCCAGCTCCGCGACCAGGGCCCAGCGGTGGCTCGCGCGGGTCGCTTTGGCAGCCGCGGCTGCCGCGGCCGCGGTGCTGGTGGGTTTTGCCCGTATCGCGAGCGTGCTGTTGGTGGGAGTCGCGCTTGTCGCGCTGGCGGTGACCGCCGCGGGCATCTGGTGGTTGCTGACCACCCGTGGCGTGCGGAGGCTGCTGTCGCTCCTGCTGGTGGTCGCGGTGCCGGTGGCGGTCATGGTTCTCTACGCGTGGGTCGGTCTCATCTGGGTGGTGCTGGTGTCGTCGGCACTGTGGGCGCTGGCGGTCTCGACCGGCCGCGCCGCGCTCGCCCGGGACACAAGGCGGGCGGGAATCCCCCGGTCCGCGGCCGCCGAACACGAGGCACCCGCGCCCGAGCATCCCGTCATAATCATGAATCCGCACGCCGGCGGTGGAAAGGTGGCGAAGTACAACCTGGCGGAGCGGGCCGAAGAGCTGGGCGCCGACGTGGTCATGATGGACGTGTCAGGCAAAGCTGACGTGGTCGAACTAGCGCGCGCGGCGGTGAGCCGCGGGGCGGACCTGCTCGGCGTGGCCGGCGGCGACGGAACGCAGGCACTCGTAGCCGGCGTCGCGGCTGGATACGGCCTCCCCTTCATGGTCATCGCGGCCGGCACCCGCAACCACTTCGCGCTGGACCTCGGCCTGGACCGGGACGACCCGTCGACCTGCCTGAACGCGCTCACCGACGGCGTCGAACTGCGCGTCGACCTCGGATTCGTCGGCGGACGGCCCTTTGTCAACAACGTGTCCTTCGGCGCCTACGGGGCTGTGGTGCACAGTCCCGCCTATCGCGGTGACAAGGTCCAGACCCTCCTCGACATGCTCCCCGACCTGCTGGCCGAGCACGCTGGCCCGTACCTGGCGGTCCGTGCCGAGGGGCTCACCCTCGACGGGGCACGGGCGGTGCTGGTGAGCAACAATCCATACGGCACGGGTGACATCGCCGGTCTGGGGCGACGCGTGCGGCTGGACAGCGGGGTCCTCGGCATTCTCGGTGTCACCGTCGAGAACGCGGCACAGGCCGCGGGGCTGCTGCGCGGCAGGCACGGGGATGGTCTCGAGGTACGCACCGCGGCCGAGGTCGTTGTCGACGCGGCCGAGCCGAGCATCCAGATTGCTGTCGACGGCGAGGCGCTGTCGCTGTCCACACCGGTACGCTGCGTCGTCCGGCCGGGGGCCCTGCGGGTCCGGGTGCCGCGAGCCCGTCCCGGTGTCCCCGTGGCGAAGCCGCCGATGGACTGGCGACGGTTACGCGAGATGGCGCTGACGATGGCCCGGACCGCGGGCAC
>NZ_CAKJTP010000061.1:5978-7575 GCF_917627335.1 Protofrankia sp. CiT1
GGTTGAGCCGGCCCGGATCACGATGTCCGGAGGCGGGGCCGGATCATGTCCGGGCGTGGGCCCGGATCACGGTGTGGGTGGGCCACCGGGCTCGGTCTGCTCGGCCAGAAAGCGTTCCAGCGCGGCGCCGAGCTCGTCCGCGGTCGGCAGGGAGTCGGTCGTGGCCGTGGGCAGGTTCGAGCCCTCCCGGCCGCGCATGAACGCGTCGTATTGCTCTTCGAGCGCCCGGACGAGCGCGGCGGCTTCGGCGCCCTCTTCCAGCTGCCGGTTGACGTTGTCGTGGACCGCGGCCGACGCCGCGCGCAGCCCGTCCAGCGGCAGCAGCAGGCCGGTCGCCTTGGACACCGCGGTGAGCAGCGCCTCGGTCGCCGCCGGATAGTCGGTTTGGGAGAGATAGTGCGGGACGTGGGCGGCGAAGCCCATCGCGTCGCGGCCTTCCCGTCCCAACTCGTATTCCAGCAGATGGCCGGCGGTGCCGGGGACCTGTACCCGCCGCAGCCAGGGCTCGTACCCGGTGACCAGATCCGGTCGGGTGGCGTGGGCGGTGATCCCGCAGGGGCGGGTGTGCGGCACAGCCATCGGGATCGCGTTGAGGCCCACGGTGACCTGGACGCCCAGGAGCGCCGCGACGCCGCGCACCGCGGTGGTGAACCGCATCCACTGCAGGTCGGGTTCTGGGCCGCACAGCAGCAGGAACGAGGTGCCGGCGCTGTCGTTGAGCACATGCAGGCCGAGCACCGGCTCCTCGTAGTGCTCCCAGTGGTCCTCAACGAAGATCATGGATGGTCGGCGGGAGCGGTAGTCAAGCAGCTGGTCCACATCGAAGGTCACGATGAGCCGGTGCTCGAGGGCGCTCAGCAGGTGCTGGCTGGCAAGGCGGACCGCCCCGCCCGCGTCGACGACACCTGTCAGCGCCTCCACCAGCACGGGCCGACCCAGCTCGGGCAGATCGTCAGCGATCTCGTACAGCGCACTCGGGTCGAGCACCGGTGGAGACCTCCTCGCAGAATCCGTCAGGTGGCTTCACCGAAGATGAAGCCACGCCTGTCCCGATCTATTTCTGTCGTGCGGCCCTCGGCCCCGCGTCGCGGATCTCGTCGCGGCGGAGGGCCCGCGGTGGTGCGTGTACGGAGAACGGTATCGGTACCAGTATTGTGCCGTGCCGCGGTCTGGTTTTGTCCAGGTCGTCTCCGGTTTTGTCCGAGTCGTCCGTTGCGCTGGTCGTGCTGGTCGTGGTAGCAGCCGCCGCGGCAGCGGCGGTCGGCGGGAACGGTGTCCAGCCGGCCGGGGTGCTGAATGGCACGGAGAGCCATGATTACACCGCCTTTGATGATCAGTACCAGACGTAGGCGTTCGCGTGCCAGGCGGCCAGGCCGATGACCCACAGTACGATGTCGATGACGCCGAGGACGAACCCGGCTGTTGCCTGCCCGCCGCCGCCACCGCGCCTGCCACGCACGCCGAAGACGATCGCCGCGATGCCGAGGGCGATCCCGAGGAAGAACAGACCGGCGATCCCGCAGACCAGGCTGATGGTTCCGTCCCGCTTGGCGGTCGGCGTCCTGGTTGGTCCAAAAGTCATGCCCGGTGTGTTCCC
>NZ_CAKJTP010000061.1:7970-26172 GCF_917627335.1 Protofrankia sp. CiT1
CGGTGGGTCAGGTGGTGCTGGGCGGTGGGTCCGCGGCCAGGCGGTGCAGCACCGCGGGCAGCTCATCGGTATGCAGCACGGTGAGTGTCTGGGTCGCCCTGGTCATGGCGACGTACAGGTCGGCCAGCCCGCGCTGTGAAGCGGCGACGATCGCGGCTGGCTCGACCAGGATGACCGCGTCGAACTCCAGGCCTTTGGCCTCCGTCACAGTGAGGATCACGACAGTGGCGGCCAGCATGTCCGCGTCACCGGGCATACCGCCAGCCGGCACGGTCGTGAACGCCGCGCGGACGGCTTCGACGAGATCCGCTGGGCAGATCACCGCGACCCGGCCGTCGCCGACGTCCTCGGCGGCGTGACCGGCCGCGTCCATGACCGCGCTCACCAGGGCGCCGGTGCCAGTACCAGTACCGGTGCCCGTGCCGACGCGCAGCGCGACGGGATGCCGCCCGGTGGTACGCACCGAACGCGGTGGCCGCGCGACCGGGTCCTGCGCGGCGAGCACGTCAGCGGCTACGTCCATGATTTCGAGCGGGGTCCGGTAGTTGACGGTGAGGTGCTCCGCCCGCCACCTGTCCCCGATATGCGGGGCCAGCGCTTCGGCCCAGGAACGGGCCGCGCCCGGAGTCGCGGCCTGGGCGAGGTCACCGACCAGGGTGGCCGACCGCATCGGGCAGCGCCGCCACAGCAGCCGCCACAGCATCGGCGACACTTCCTGGGCCTCGTCGACGATGAGATGGCCGAACGTCCAGGACCGATCCCCGCGAGCGTGGTCGACGGCACTGCGTCGTGCCCGGGAGCCCGACCACCGCTCGGCCATGCCCGTCGCCACCGCCTCCGCGTCGACCAGCCCGGTGAGGCCGAGGCCGTCGAGGACGTCGAGGGCGTACGCCTGTTCGGCGCGGCGTTCCCGGTCCGCCTCCCGCTCGGCGCGCTCGGCGACGTCGGCGTCGGGATCGCCGAGCAGCTCGGCGGCCTCATCGAGCAGCGGCACGTCGGCCGGCGTCCATGCGGCTGCGGTGTCGGGCGGGCGGTGCAACAGGTGCTGCTCGTGCTTGGTCAGCTTGGCGGCGGCCGCGGCGGTGGCGAGCCGGGCGGGTGTGGCGAACAGATCGGCGAGCAACGCCTCGGGGGTCAGCCGCGGCCACATCGCGTCGATGGCCGCCCGGACTCCCTGGTCGGCGTGCAGGTAGGCGGCGATCTCCTCCCGTTCGTCGCCGTCAAGCAGGCCACCGGCAAGGTTCGCGACCACCTGGTTGGTGAGGGCGGCGATTGTCTCCCGGACAAACACCCGCCGGGCCATGTTGTGCGGACGGCGGCTGCGCCGTGCCCGGGTGCGGGCATTCTCGACAGCGCGACGCTCAAGACGGAGCACGGCGCCGTCGTAGGGGACGTCCACATCGTGTGCCGGGACCTCCTGGCGGGCCTTCACCGCCTCGGCCACCAGCCTGGCCATCCGCAGATCCCCCTTGAGGGCGACGACGCGGCCGTCCTCGTCGCCGACGGCGTCGACGCCGGGGAACAGCCGGCTCGGGGTCGCGAAAACCACACCCGTCTCACCGAGGGAGGGCAGCACCTGTTCGATGTAACGCAGGAAAATCGGGCTCGGGCCGACCACCAGGAGGCCGGAGCGGGCGAGCCGTTCCCGTTCGGTGTAGAGCAGATAGGCGGCCCGGTGCAGGGCCACCGCGGTCTTGCCGGTGCCCGGTCCGCCGTCGACGATCAGGACGCAGGACGAGTCAGCGCGGATCACCGCGTCCTGCTCGGCCTGCAACGTCGCGACGATGTCGTGCATACGGCCGGAGCGGGGTGCGGACAGGGCCTCCAGCAGCGGCCCGTCACTGCTTGATCCGTTTGATCCGCCGGCGAAGCCGTTCCGCGCGCCCGCGATGTCGAGCACGTCGTCGGTGAATCCGCTGATCTCCCGCCCTTTGGCACGTAGGTGCCGGCGCCTGCGCAGGCCGTGCGGGTTGGCGAGGGTCGCTTGGTAGAAGGTGGTGGCCACCGGGGCCCGCCAGTCGACCAGCATGGGCTCGTGCTCGTCGTCGGAAAGACCGATACGCCCGATGTAGACACGCTGGTGGTCGGCACGGCCCAGCGGGCTGTGATCCAGGGCGCCGGAGTTCGGCGCGCCGAGCTCCATGGCACCGCCACCTGCGGCGCCGTCGTCTATCGCGTCTATCGCGTCGTCATCTATGGCACCGAAGTCCATCGCGCCGAAACACAGCCGTCCCTCGGCGGCGTCGAGCTGGCCGATCCGGTCGGAGTACGCGGTGGCGAAGGCATCCCGCTCGACCCGTGACTGCGGGGTGCCGGTGCCCGGTTCCAGCAGCACGGCGCGCAACTGCTCGCGGGTCCGGTCGCGCAGGTCGTCCAGCCGGCTGTACAGGGTGTCGACATATTTCTGTTCGCAGGCGAGTTCCTGCTCGTACGTGGTCGGCACCTGGGTCCCTCCCGGCTTGTGCGGTGTGATTGCGCCGGCCGCGTGATTACGCTCCGTTCGTGGACATCCGCACGGGCGTTGGGAACGGCGAGACGAACGTCGAGCTTATGCGGCCGTGCCTCCGGGTGTTCGACCCGTTGGTCAGGGACGGGGTCACAGCGTTGCTCTCGCTACCGCCAGTCACGTGTCAGCGGTCGGCTGTCGCTGCCCATCGGGTGTGGACCGCCGCGCGGGCTCGGCCCCGCCGAATCCGGGCGTGGCGTGCCGCGCGCCATCCGCGGTGACCACCAGAGCCGCTGTCCGGTCCAGGCCCGCGAGCCATGCCAGCGCATCGGAGCCGCGGGCGAACGCGGCGGTCGCATACACGTCCGCCCACATCAGTGATGGACCGGTAACCGTCACCGCCAGCAGGTCCGAACTCGCGGGCCGGCCTGTCCTCGGATTCATGATGTGCGCGCCACGCGCCGCGCTGCCTGAGGTCGCCACCCCACCCGAGCGGACGGGCACGGTGGCGAGCACGCGCGTGCTGTCGAAAGGATCACAGATTCCGACGTTCCAGGCCGGGGACACCGGGTCGGCCACGTACGCGGCGATGTCCCCGCCCGCGCTCAGGTAGTAGTCGTGGCCGTCGATCGCTGTCAGCCTCGCCGCGGCACGCTCGACCGCCCAGCCCTTGACCAGCCCGGACGGGTCGAACCAGCGGCGGCCGGCGCTGGCTCCAGCGGCGGTCCCGGTCCCAGCCGTGGTCCCAGTCCCGGTCGGATGGCCGGGCGCCGGTAGCTCGGCGCTGAAGTAGCCGTCGGTGCGCCGGGTGGCCTCGGCGCACAGGTCCGCGACCTCCTGGACAAGGGGGTCACAGGCGTCCAGGCGCAGTTCGCCCCGGTTCAGCCTCATGATCTCGCTGTCCGCTCGGTAGGTGCTGAACAGGGCGTCCACCGTGCGCAGGTGGGCGAAGAGCGCTGTGACGAGCTGTTCGACGGCGCTGTCGCCGGCCGCTCGGGGTCCGCGCAGGTGCAGGCTGACGGGCATGCCCATGATCTGCTCGACCCACGCCCGCCGGGACATCGACCCCGCTGCCCAGGCAGTCATGACAGGTGTGCCGCGTCGATGGCGGACTGTAGCGAGCGAATGTAGCCGTCGCTGGTGACGGTCGCGCCGCTGACTACATCGATCTTCGCGTTCTGGGCGGCCACAGCCTCGGAGTTGAGGATCGGGATCGCCACCCGGTTGATCTCCACGTCGCGCGGGTTGTGGTCCGGCACCTGAACGGTCCCGGCGTTGACGATCCGGCCGGCGTTGACAGTGATCTGTACCTGGACGACACCCCACCTGGTGTTGACCTCGGATCCCGTCAGCGTCGTCGATCCGCTGGAGACGCCGCTGGAACCATCGCCAGAGCTGCCGCCGGAGCTGGTGACCGCCGTCGCAGCCATGCCGGTGCCGGTGCTGGTGCTGGTGCGGTAGCTGAACAACAGCACGAGGCCGGCGACCGTCGATGCGACGGCGAGCACGATGCGGCGCATGCCGGAGTCCTTTCTGAGGCTGCCGTGGTTGTGGTCTGGACGCCGTGGGCGGGGGACGCGCTCCCGCGAGTCCGCCAGACCGCGTCTCCCGTCCCGCGCGCAGCTCACCAACGGAAGCGTTCCAGGTGCAGCTGTTCGGATGGGACCCCGGCCAGCAGCGCCGCGTCCCGTACGGCGTCCATCCAGGCGTCGGGACCGCAGATGAACACGTCGTGATCGGCGATGTCGGGCACGATCTGCCGCAGCGCGTCGTCGTCCAACAGGTGGGAGAAGCGTTCCGGCAGCCATGACGAGCGGTCCGGCGAACGGTGCCCAGGCAGGTAGATGACGCGGACGCCGCGTTTCGCGGCCAGCATGTCCAGCTCGTAGCGGAAGATGAAATCCTCCTCGGTGCTGGCCCGGTAGACCAGCGTCGCTTCACCGGGGGAGTAGTCGAGTTCTTCCAGCAGCGCTCGGACCGGGGTGATGCCGATACCGGAAGCCATCATCGTCAGGCGGCGTCGTTGGCGGACGGCAGCGGTGAGCCGGCCGTAGGGGCCCTCGATGAGTACCCTGCTGCCGGGCCGTACGCGGGCGAGTGCGCGGCTGCCGTCCCCGAGGTCCTTCACGGTGATCCGCAGCCAGCGCGGGTGCGGCGGTGCGGACAGCGAGTAGGGATGCCCGCGTGACCACCCTGGTCCGGTCATGAACCGCCAGATGAAGAACTGCCCAGCACTCGCGTGCATCCGTTCGATCGCCTGGCCGCGCAGGTGCAGGGACACGACAGCGGGCGCCTCGGCGACGACACGGTCAACGACGAGGCTGTGCCGCCAGGTGCGCAACGCGGGCAGACCGAGGCGGAACACGATGATGCTGCCGGCCGCGGCGGCGTAGACCGTCCACCAGTACACCCTCGCCCACGCTGTCGAGGTGAAGTCCGCGCCGGTCCACAGCTCATGGGGGATGGACAGCCCCACCCCGAGGTAGGCGTACAGGTGCAGCAGGTGCCAGGACTCGTAGCGCAGCCGCCGTCGGGCCGCGCGCACCGAGGTGACGACGACCATCACGAGCAGCGCGAATCCGGTCGTTGCCAGCAGCATGCCGGGGTAGTTGGCGATGAGGTCCCATGCCTGGCTGACGAGGCCGGTCCGGGCCGACGCCGCATAGCCCAGGATGATCAAAACGATGTGGGCGAGCACCAGGTTGAACGAGGCGAAACCAACCAGGCGATGACGCCGGGTGAGTTCATCCTGGCCGTAGCCGCGTTCCACCCAGGGAATGCGCGCCATCAACAGCACCTGGATGAGCAGCAGGTCCGCGGCGACCAGTCCGGTGAGCCGGCCGAGACCGGTCAGGATGCCAGCGCTCCCGGTGAGGCTGGCGATGCCGCCGTGCGCGAGCCACAGGGCCACCACGACGATCATGCTCGCGTACGCGCACAGGCCGGCCACGTCGCGCCACCAGTGCCGCGGTGCGCACGGATGGACCGCGGGCGAGGCTGGTGGCGCCGATACTGTGCCGGGGACGGCGGTGGGTACGGACAGTGACGCGTCTATGGGTGGCTGTGGGTGCGTGGTGGCGGCCTCGGCTGACTCCGGATGTTCGGATGACCCCAGCATCATCAAGCTCATGGGCTGCCCTCCGTGTCCGCGCCCGACCGTGCCGGCGCTCTGACATTGATGGTGGGCAACGGGACTTCAGCGATGCTGAACACAAGCTGTGAGGTTGCTGGGTTCTCCAGGGTCTCCCGGACATTCCCGTATCCGGATCTCCGCCGGCCGACCGGGCTCGCCTATCGGTGGGTGCATCTATCGGTGGTGCGGGCGTGGGTGGGGCGGGTGTCGGTGGTGCGGGCGACCTGGGCCGCGATGCGTGCGATCTGGTGGCGGGGCAGGTCCATCAGCGTCGCGGCGAGCAGCCCCGGGTCGGCTACGGCTGTCTCGACGGCTGCTCGGGCGTCCTTCCTGGTGAGTGAACCGGCGGCGCCCGGTGCCGCGCCCCGGGCCAGCGCCTCCGCCCAGACGTTGCCGACCTTGCCGTGGGCACGGTCGAGCAGCCAGCGGACCATGCCTTCCCCCGCGGTCAGCTCGGCGGTCTCGATCGGGGCCGCCTCGACCAGGGCGAGCCGCTCGCCGGCAAGCCGCCGCCAGCACAGCCGCCATTTCGGCGCCACCAGCCCGCCCAGCGCACCAAAGGAGGCGGGGTCCGCCAGATCGGTATGACCAGCTGGGACAAGGGCGACCAGCCGGTCGGCGTTGACCGCGAGCAGGGTCCGGGCGAGCCACGGTCCCGGATCAGCTGTCAGGTCCGCGGCCACCTGCACCCGGCCGCGTCCGCTGACCGACCGTGGCAGCCCGCTTCGCAGCGCCGTGGCGAGACGGACATGGGCGGGCCCCGAGGGCGAGGCATCCGGAGCGCCGTCGCCGATGAACACCAGCCGGCCACCGTCGAGGCCGGCCGCGGCCGCCGCCAGCAGCTCCTGGGCGGCCGCCGGTGACGGCCCCGCGCTGCCGCTTTCCACCGCCTGCCGGCCCCGGGTGTAGATCGCGGCGCGGCCTCGGGGGCCGGGAGCCGCGCCAGCCAGCTGCCGCCAGGTGGCCGCGGTCGGCCGGCAGACGTACAGGTCACTGGCCGCGCCCACGGCCTCGGCACCGTCGTAGCCGTTGAAGTCCGCCATAATCGCCTCAACGGTGAGATGCAGGTCGCTGACGGCGCGCTGTACCTTCCAGCCGAGCGCCGGATGCAGATCACTGTGCCCGTAGGCGAGCAGCAGCCGGCCACGCAGGGTGTCACGCAGGCCGGCCAGCCCTCGTTGCAGGAAGAGGGTCACCCCCTCGGGGGTGTACGGCGGATCGGTGAAGATCAGATCGGCCCAGGACTCGGTGACGGCAGGCAGCCCGAAGCGCAGGTCGGCGAACAGGCAGCGGATGTCCAGGCCCCTCCGCCTGGACTGGGCATCGATGAACTCCAGCAGCCGTTCATCGAGGTCGACGACGGTCACGGACAGGTTCGGGACAAGGGAGCAGGCCGCCAGCGAAGTGAGATCATGATCGCCGATGCACAGCAGGCGCGCCCCGGCGAGGTCATAGGTGGAGTCCATCCACAACGCGCGCCGAGCAGCGGTCTCTCCGGTGGCCGGGACGTGGTCGAGGTCGACGCGCGACGGTGGTGCCGCGGCCACAAGCTCGGCCATGGTGTCCACCAGGGCCTGGCGCGCGGCGAGGCGTTGCGCGAGCGGATCGGTGAGCTGGGTGCGGCGGAGCTCGTCGAAGCCGAAATGGTCTCGATAGGTGACTACCAGTGGCTCTTTGATCATTACCGCGCCGCCGGGCCGCCCCGGCTCCTCCCGCAGGTCATCGGCGAGGCAGTCGAGGATCTCTTCGACATTACGGCGGGCTACCCCCGAGGCGCGGACGAGGTCGCCGATGGTCCACGGCCGTTCGGTCAGCAGCGCGATCACTCGCCGGAGCGGGCGTGCCTGCGCTCCGTAGCCGGCGACGAGGCGCTCAAGCCGGTCGAGTGCCCGGCCGCGGGCTGCCGGCGGCGTGTCCGCGACCGGCGGCGGGCCGATGCCGGCCATGCCCAGGTCGTTCTCCGCGGCGCCGTGAACTGTCATTTCCCCACCATCATCTTCCCATCCTCGCCCTTTCCGCACACTGTCGCCTTCCCACGGCTACCTTCCCGCCTTCCCCTTCCCCTTCCCCCTTCCCGCCCGCTCCCTTCCCGCCCGCGCCTGAGTTCGCGTATGGATAGTCTTGTCGTCGTGCTGAGAATGTTCGATCCGCGCACGGGCCTGCCGCCGGCTTCGCGGCCGTGCGGGCTCCCGCCCACGGCGCTGGACGTGCCGGCCGTTCTCGGCGCGGTCCGCCCTGTCCACGCCCACGCGGTGGAGGTGTACGTGCGATGACCGCACATGCGATGGCAGAGCATGATTCATCTTCCGGTGGTGGGCCGGTGGCCAGGGCCAGGGCCAGGGCCGCATGACACGCCCGCTGACCTTCGACGAACTGCCATTGCGCGACGACCTGCGGGGCCAGGCGCCGTACGGCGCCCCGCAACTCGACGTTCCGGTGCTGCTCAACACCAACGAGAATCCGCATCCGCCGTCCGCGGGCCTGGTGGACGCCATGGGCAAGGCCGCGGCGCTCGCGGCCACCGAGGCCAACCGGTACCCAGACCGCCAGGCTGAGGCGCTTCGGGCGGATCTCGCCTACTACCTCACCCCGGACGCCGGTTTCGGGCTGCGTACCGATCAGGTGTGGGCGGCGAACGGGTCGAACGAAGTGCTCCAGCAGCTGTGTCAGGCGTTCGGCGGGCCCGGCCGGGTCGCGCTCGGTTTCGAGCCGTCCTACACGATGCACCGGCTTATCGCGATGGCGACCGGGACTGGCTGGGCCGGCGAGCCCCGTGAACCCGACTTCACCATCACCCCGGCCGCGGTGACCGAGGCGATCCGCCGGCATCGGCCATCCCTGGTCTTCCTCACGTCGCCGAACAACCCCACCGGCACCGCGCTGCCGAACGACGTGCTGGCCGCCGCGTGCGCCGCGGTCGACGAGACCGGTACCGGCATGGTTGTCGTGGACGAGGCCTACGCGGAGTTCAGGCGGGCCGGGGTCGCAAGCGCTCTCGCCCTGCTGCCGTCACGGCCGCGGCTGGTGGTGACCCGGACGATGAGCAAGGCGTTCGCGCTCGCCGGCGCCCGGGTCGGTTATCTTGCCGCGCACTCGGCCGTCATCGACGCGTTGCAGCTCGTGCGTCTGCCGTACCATCTGTCCACCTTCACGCAGGCGGTCGCGCGCACGGCGCTCGCGCACGCCGACGAGCTGCTCGGCACCGTCGAGGCGGTGAAGGCGCAACGGGACCGGATGGTGGCCGAACTGACCGGGCTCGGCTGCGCCGTGGCGCCCAGCGACGCGAACTTCGTGCTGTTCGGGCGGTTTCCCGATCAACGCGCGGCCTGGCAGGCCTTGCTCGACGCGGGTGTCCTCGTCCGCGACGTCGGCCTGGCTGGCTGGCTGCGGGTCACCGCCGGTCTTCCCAGCGAGGTCGACGCCTTTCTCGCGGCCGTCGGCGTGCTGCTGGCCGACCCGGCCACGACGCCGGCGTGCTCCGATCACCCGGCGGCCACCCGGCAACCGGCTTCCGGGAAGGCAGGGCACGCATGAGCCGCACCGCCCGGATCGAACGCAAGACCCTGGAGTCGCACGTCGTCGTCGATCTGGACCTCGATGGCACGGGCGTGTCGTCGTCGTTCACCGGGGTCCCGTTCTTCGACCACATGGTCAGCCAGCTTGGCAAGCACGGCGGGTTCGACCTGACCGTGCGTACCCGCGGCGATCTGCATATTGACGCGCACCACACGGTCGAGGACACCTCGATCGCGTTCGGTGAGGCGCTGCGCGAGGCACTCGGCGACAAGACCGGGATCCGGCGGTTCGGTGATGCGCTGGTACCCCTGGATGAAGCGCTGGTGCAGGCGGCGGTGGACCTGTCCGGCCGGCCGTACTGCGTGGTCGTCGAGCCGGAGCTGATCGAGCTCATCGGCACCTACGACACGACGCTGACCCGTCATGTGTTCGAGTCGATAGCCGCCGCCGCGCGGATCGCGCTGCACGTGCGGGTGGTGTCGGGGCGCAACGCGCACCATGTGGTCGAGGCGCAGTTCAAGGCCGTGGCACGGGCGCTGCGGGACGCGGTGGCCCGCGATGGGCGGGTGGCCGGCGTGCCATCCACCAAGGGCGTTCTGTGACCGGGGTGAGGACCGTGACCGGGGCACGCGTCCCGCGCGGGGGATGGCGGTGACGGCTCCGAAGGTGGCTGTCCTCGACTACGGATCGGGGAATCTGCGCAGCGCGCAGCGGGCGCTTGCGCGGGTCGGTGCCGACGTGACCGTGACGTCCGACCTGGCTGCGGCCAGGGCCGCGGACGGGCTCGTGGTGCCCGGGGTGGGTGCTTTCGCCGCCTGCATGGCCGGGATCACCGCGGTCGGCGGGGCGGCGGTCATCCGTGAGCGTGTCGCCCGCGGGCGTCCGGTCCTCGGGATCTGCGTGGGTATGCAGGTTCTCTACGACCTGGGAGACGAGCACGGGGTGCGGACCCCGGGGCTCGGCGTGCTCACGGGCGAGGTACGGCGTCTCGCCGCGCCGATCCTCCCGCATATGGGCTGGAACACGGTGGCCCCGCCGGCCGGCACGGTGCTGTTCGACGGGCTGCCCGAAGCCGTCCGGTTCTACTTCGTCCACTCGTACGCGGCCAAGCCGACGCCCGAGGACACCGTGGCCGAGCATGGTGAGCCTTTTGCCGCCGCGGTGGAGCGGGGGCCGCTGTGCGCCACCCAGTTCCATCCGGAGAAGTCCGGAGACCCCGGTCGGCAGCTGCTCGCCAACTGGTTGGGCACGCTGCGTTAGCCCGCGTGGCTGACGTGATCAACAACGCAGGCTGTGGCGGGGGATAGGGCCGGGTCTGCCCGCCGTGTGCCGATCCGCGCTGGTTCCATGGTGAGGTGGGGGTAGCCGTCCCGGAAGGAGCGCGCGGTGGTCCCGTCCCATCGGGTCAATGCTCACGCAGGCCGCTTCGACCCACGTAGTCATGATCTTGTCCATGACCCGTATCCGGTCTTCGCCGAGCTTCGGGCCGCCGGCCGGCCGGTGTGGAACGACGACCTCGGGATGTGGCTGGCGGCCCGCTACCGTGATGCCGACGCGGTGGTGCGCCACCGTGGGCTGGGCCGGATCTGCCAGCCACGCCTGCCTGAGGAGCTGTGGGCCGGTTTCAACAAGCTGGAACGGGACTCCATCCTGGGCTGTGAGCCACCGAAGCACACCCGGTTGCGCGGGCTGCTCGGCAAGGCGTTCGCCCGTGGCAACATCGAACGGCTGCGGCCGCACATCCGCGAGCTGTGCCAGGTCCTGCTCGACGGAATCGAGGCGCGGGCGCGCGACGGGCAACCGTTCGACCTGATCGCCGAGTACGCTGAGCCGCTCCCGGTGATGGTCATCGCGGAGCTGCTCGGTATTCCCGACAGCGACCGGCACCTGCTACGCCCGTGGTCGGCCGATCTGGTGAAGATGAACGAATACGAGCGCAGCCCCGCGCAGGAGGCCGCGGCACGGGTGGCGGCCGCCGAGTTCAGTGCCTACGTACACGCCCTTGCCACCGAGCGTCTCCGGCGTCCGGACGATGGCCTGATCACCCATCTCGTCCAGGCGGAGCAGGAGGGCGACCGGCTGGCCGAGGACGAGCTGGTCGCCACCGTTGTGGTGTTGCTCAATGCCGGGCACGAGGCCAGTGTCAACTGCCTCGGCAACGGCATGGTGGCGTTGCTGAGCCACCCCGAGCAACAGCGGCGCCTCGCCCGCCAGCCGGCGGAACTGGCCGCCACCGCGGCCGAGGAGTTCCTGCGTTTTGACTCGCCGTTGCACCTTTTCGAACGGACCGCCATGGCCGACGTGGAGATCGGTGGGGTCGTCGTGCGGGCGGGGGAACGGATCGCGGCGCTGCTCGGTTCGGCCAACCGCGACCCCGAGGTCTTCGAACGGGCTGACGAGTTCGATGTCGGCCGGGAACCGAATCCGCACGTCGCTTTCGGCGGCGGCGTCCACTTCTGCGTGGGGGCGCCGCTGGCCAGGGTGGAGCTCGAGACAGCCCTGCGCAGCCTGCTGGAGCGCTACCCGACGCTTTCCCTGGCTGGTACCCCTGTCCGGCGCCCCACGTTTGTGCAACGTGGCTGGTCCTGTATTCCCGTCACGGTCTGAATCACCGTTCTCCGCTGGGTTCCCGACGGGGATCGCCATCGCCGTCATTGTGATCGCCATCATTGTGGTGGGAACGGGGCGCTGGGCGCACGGGAGAGAACATTGCCGTGCGCCCGGCAGCCTATGACACCGGGTGGTTGCCGCTCAGCCGGCCAAGAAATTCGGTGTTGTCGTAAAAGTGCTCGACCTCGAGCAGTCTGAGGTCGTCGGCGACGCGGGCCACGCTGACACCGAACATCTCGACGCGTTCACCGGTCGGCTCGAACCCTTTGTAGGGTCCGCTGAAGGTACCCCAGTGGCGCCACTTGAAAGTGATTACAGGCGGCGGTGAGTAGACCTCCAGGATCTCCCAGAAGAAGCCGCCGGGAAGGGCCTTGAGGAAGACCTGATGGGAGGATTCGAAGGTCTCGTCGCTCGCCGAGTAGTAGGGGTTCTCACCTATGAGGATGTTGTAACTGCCTCTTTCAACGAGGTCCTGGCTGTTTGCCCAGGGGCCTCCGTTGACGCGGGTACGGAACTGGTCGGTGACCATGCTGACCCACTGGGCCGGGTCTTTCTTGTGGGAGACCTCCATCTCGAAGACCTGGACCACGCGTTCGACGATGTCGGCCAAGGACCCCTTAGCGTGCTCGTGGGTGCGTTCCTGGGGCATTGTCACTTTTGACAGATGGTAGTCGGGTGGCTCGCCGCCGCGCCACCGCACGCCAGCGGAACCAGCGATGACCGCGTCCCGGCCCTGTACATGCAACGGCTGGTCCGCTGCCTGGTCCGTTGCGTTCCTGTCGTTCACCATGTTGCTCCTTCTGCCGTCCGGGCGGTGTCAGGATGCGTCGAGCGCCGTCGTGGAGGTCTCCGAAGCGGGATGGGATCCGGCGCGCGGTCGATTCGTGCCACATACGTCGGTGCGGGTTAACGTGACGTCCGGACGTTCCGGACGCTCTGAACTTCCGCCTCCCCGGCATGCTACAGCTCATGATAATTATGGGAAAATGGGGCGAAAGTCCTGAGCCGGGTGAACTTATGAATATCCGGAGGTAGCAGAGTGCCAGGGCGTGCCGGCGACCAAGGGCATAGTCAGGGCCACCGTCAAGAAGGTGGCGGCCGCGA
Source organism: Protofrankia sp. CiT1 (assembly GCF_917627335.1). NCBI lineage: Bacteria > Bacillati > Actinomycetota > Actinomycetes > Frankiales > Frankiaceae > Protofrankia > Protofrankia sp. CiT1. The sequence goes on from NZ_CAKJTP010000061.1 coordinate 20,780, forward strand.
CGCGTGTGGTATAGGCGCGATCTTCGCCCCGCTGGATCCAGGCTTCGGGCCGGGCCGGGCCGGATCGTAGCCCTCCGACCGGGTAGGAAAGTGTTATGCGGATGGTGGGAAACGTTTTCTGGCTGTTGTTCGCCGGGTTTGAGCTGGCTGTTTGTTATCTTGTCGCCGGTATTGTGTGTTGCCTGCTGATTGTGACGATCCCGTTCGGGATCGCGGCTTTCAGGCTGGCGGGTTACGTCGTCTGGCCCTTCGGCCGGGTCGTGGTCGACCAGCCCGGTGACGCTCCGGTCATGCTTTTCCTGGTCAACCTGCTGTGGTTCTTGATCGCTGGGTGGTGGCTCGCGATCGGTCATTTGATCTTCGGCCTGGTGCTGTGTGTGACAGTTATCGGCATCCCGTTCGGTGTGGCGTCGTTCAAGATGGTCCCGCTGGCGATCGCGCCACTGGGCCGGCGGGTCGTCCCGTTCCGGGATCTTGACCCGCATGCCCGGGTCGCGGCATCCGTCTACCGGTGATGGTGGCTGTGGGTGCCGCGAGCCCGCCCGCATATATGATCATGAATGGCTCGGGCTGGCGTCGGTCCGCCCGGACCCCCAGCCGCCCGGACCCCCGGACGGTTGAGTGATTGATGAGACTTGACGTGAGGGTTGGCTGCTGATTGTCTCTCTGATGTCCGAGTGCTGGAAGCCGGTGTGAATCCGGCGCGGTCGCGCCACTGTGACCGGCCCGCCCACAAGGAGCGACGTCGGGAGTCAGACCCATCGCCGGACATGTCCTGCCGAGTGGAACGCGTGATTCCTGTGGAGGTCTCGCAATGGCATCTGCACTGGCGTATTCTGCCGCCAACGTTCCGGCCGCGCCCGCGGCCCTGCCGACGATCCCGTTGCGTGAGCTGGCCCCATTTGCGATCTTCGGCTCGGTCCTGGCGCTGCTCCTGCTGTACTTTGTCGGCGCCGAGCAGGGCGCGGTATCGCTTGTGGGCGGCAGCTATGTCCACGAGTTCGTGCACGACGCCCGTCATCTGCTCGGCTTCCCCTGCCACTGAGCGGGTTCCGAGATGGTTCGCGCCCTGTTGATTCGTGGGATGTTGGTGGGCGTGGTGGCCGCCGTGTTTTCCTTCGCCGTCGCCAAGGTCCTTGGGGAGAGCGAGGTCGGGCGCGCGATCGCCTTCGAGTCGGCGCGGGAAGCCGCCGAGGGTGTACACGGAACAGAACTCGTTCCCCGGGCGCTGCAGAACACCATCGGCTTGCTGACGGGCCTGTTGGCGTTCGGTGTCGCGCTCGGCGGCCTCTTCTCCCTTGCCTATGCCTGCGCACAGGGCCGCCTCGGCGCGCTGGGGGCGCGCGGGACGGCGGCGTTCGTGGCGCTCGCGGGATTCGTGGGAATGTACCTTGTGCCTGCCCTGAAATATCCGGCCAACCCGCCGTCCATCGGTAATCCGGACACCATCGGCGAACGCACCAGCCTGTATTTCACGATGATGTTGATTGCGTTGTCGGTGGTCATCGGCGGTTGCGTGACGGCTCGGCGGCTCACGGCGAGGTTCGGTGCCTGGGACGCGGCATTGCTGGCCCTGGCCGGTGGGCTGGTGATAGTCGGGCTGGCCTATTACCTCCTGCCGCAGGTGCACGAGACCCCGGACGCTTTTCCCGCTGATGTGCTGTGGCGGTTCCGCGTCGCCTCATTAGCGATCAACGTGACGCTCTGGGCGACGATCGGCCTGTTGTTCGGGGCGCTGACCGATCGCGCGCTGCGGGCTTCGGCAGCGGCTGGCTCGCCGGGGGGCCGCGGCGCGCCCGGGGCTGGATCGCTGGTCGCCACCGAGGCATGACCGGTCCTGGCACCGGCCCGCCGCGCCTCACGCTGATCAGTCACGCGCCGACCGCCGCGACGCGGGCCGCGCGGTTCCCGAGTGATGAAGGACTCGACGCCGGGGAGCTGCGCCGCTTCGCGGCCGTCGGAGCCCGCCGTGCTGACCTCGTGTTGTGTGACACGTCGCTGCGTACCCGTCAGACAGCGGACGCGCTCGGCCTGGCCGGCGCCACAGCTGATCCGGCACTGCGTGACCTGGATATGGGGGACTGGCGGGGGCGCGCGCTTGCGGAGATCCCATCAGCCGATCTTGCGGCCTGGGTCGGTGACCCGGCCCAGGCGCCGCACGGTGGCGAGTCCGTGGCCGAGCTCATCGGCCGTGTCGGGCAGTGGCTGGCGCGCGGCGCGCGGGTATCGGGACGCACCATCGCGGTGACGCATCCGGCCGTGATCCGCGCCGCGTTGGTCGCGGTGCTGCGGTCGCCAGCGGAGGTGTTCTGGCGTATCGACGTCCCGCCGCTGTCCACGACGTTCCTGCACGGGCGTGCGGGTGATGTCTGGAACCTGCGGCATGCCTGCCTGCCAATAACCGGGGAAATGACCGCGACAGGCGCACCGGATGAGCGGGAGACGAGTGCCGCGGTAACACCTACCACGGCATAGCCGTGCCGCCGTGCCAATGATCACGATCGTGATATCGCGGTCACGGTATGGATGCGTCACCGGCATATGTTGATGATCAGTTTCCGGTCGACCGGTAGTGCCGCAGGCCAGTACGCCATGCGGCCGCGGCGAGCGCGAGCCCGGCGGCGGCGACCAGCGGTGAGGCGAAGCGGACCATGATCGGCAGGCCGAGCGGGTCGGGCTTCGCGAGCACGTACAGCGCGGGCTGCCAATTGAGGAAGGCCAGCGGCACGATGAAGGTCAGCGTCCGCATGCCGTGCCGTCCATACAGCGACATCGGGTACTGCGTCAGGAAGTTGCCGCCGTAGGTGACCGAGTTCATCGCCTCCGCTGTCTGCTGGACGAAGAACTGGACGGCCGCACCGATGATCCAGATCGCGCTGAACAGGGCGACACCGGCTGTCAGCAGCACGGGTACGAGCAGCACCCGGCCCGTGTTCCACGGGACGTCCAACCCGGCGATCGCAAGCCCGAGTACCCCAAGCCCCTGAGCGAGGCCACCGAGCCGACGTGGTGAAAAGCCGTCCGTGGCGACCTGGACAAGCAGCCCGACCGGCCGGACCAGCATCACGTCGAGGCTGCCGTCGCGGATGCGTTCGCCGATGCGCTCCATCGACCCGAAGAGCAGATTGGACACGGCGAACGAGGTGGCGGACGTCCCGTAGAGGAAGGCCACCTCGGCGAGGCTGAAGCCGGCGAGCCGCGGCACGTTTGTGAACAGCACTTTGATCACCGCGATGTCAAGGCCGGTCGCGAGAAACTGTCCCATCGTCAGCAGCAGCACCGATGCGCGGTACTGCCAGGATGCCCGCGTCCACATCCCGGCGAACAGGAGGTACTGGCGTACCAGGAGGAAGCGGTCATGGTTTCCGGCCGCCGCATGTCTTTCCGGTTCCAGCCGGGGCGCCGGGCCGGCGTTCTCACCCACCCTGGATCACCAGCTTCCGGGTGGCCTGAGCGGTGAGAAGGCCACCGATCCCGAACAGCGCGGCGGCCCACGCGACCTGGAAGGCGAGCCCCGTGAACAGTGACGTGTCCGTACGCTTGCCCAGAAAGATGTCCGCTGGTATTTGCATCATGGCGGCGAACGGCAGGGCCTGGGCCGTGGCCCGCAGCACGGTGGGCATGATGGCAAGAGGGACGGAGACACCGGAGAAGAACACCGCGCACAGGGTGTAGGCGTTTTCCAGACCGCGTTGATCGAGTAGCCAGAACGAAGCGAGAGCGATCAGATAACGCAGCCCGAAGCTGACCAGGAAGCCCAGCATGATGGATAACGCGAACAGCCCCCAGATGGTCGGGTCGCTGGTGATGCGCAGGTCGAACAGGACCGCGGCGACCGCCATCGGCGGCACCCCGCGGACGACCAGTTGGACGGCGCCGCGCCCGGCGTCATCCGCCAGCCACCAGGCCTGGAGGTTCACCGGCCTGGCCAGGTCCACGGCCACAGCGCCGGAGCGGATGCGTTCCGGCAGCTCGATGCCGCCGCCGAACAGCGCCATGGATGTGATCAGCGCCTGTCCGAGAAACACGAACGTGACCACGCCGGCAGTGTCGTACCCACCGAGACCTGGCCGTTGGCTCCAGACCTGGAGCAGGACGTAGGCGCGAATGATCCCGAAAACGGTGTTGGTGAATGCTCCGGCGGCGGTCGCGGCTCGGTAGCTCGCGTATCGGCGGGCGCTGCATCGGGTGACGGTGAGGTAGGTGATGAGTGGGGCTGTCATCGTGATCAGGTCATCACCGTGCGGTTGTCGGGTTGGGTTTCGGGCCGGTCTGGCTGGGCAGGGGCGTCCCGCTCATGCCCGCGGCGTAGAGCTGGGCGATGACGTCTTCGATCGCGGGCTCCCGGATGGACAGGTCCACCAGGGGGTAGCGGTTGGCGATCGCGGTGACCAACGGTGCCGCGCTTGCCGCTGTGGGGAACGCCAGCCACTGGCGTGGCCCGTCGACCCGCACCACCCTGGCACCAGCGACGTCGATCGGCGGGTGCGGTCCAGAAAGATCGACGATCAGAGTGCGTTCGCCACCGATGCGGGCGCGCAGATCGGTCAACAGCCCGTCGAAGCCGAGCCGGCCCTGATCGATGACCAGCACTCTGGGGCACAGCTGCTCGATGTCGGTCATGTCGTGGGTCGTGAGCAGGACCGTTGTCCCGTGTTCGCGGTTGAGGCCGGTAAGGAATTCGCGCACCGCGGTCTTGGACACGACATCAAGACCGATTGTCGGCTCATCAAGGTAGACGATTTCGGGGTCATGCAGCAGCGCGGCGGTGAGATCGCCGCGCATGCGCTGGCCTAATGACAGCTGGCGGACGGGGGTGTCGAGGAAAGGAGCCAGTTCGAGGATGTCGACGAAACGGTCCAGATTCTGTCGAAATCGGGCGGCTGGAACATGATAGATATGCCGGAGCAGGTTGAAACTGTCCCGCAGCGGCAGGTCCCACCACAGCGTTGTGCGCTGTCCGAAGACCACCCCCAGGCGATGGGCCAGCTGCATCCGCTGCCGGGAAGGATCAAGACCGCTGACCCGGATGCGGCCGGTGGTGGGCGTCAGGATTCCGATGAGCATTTTGATGGTCGTGGACTTGCCGGCGCCGTTCGGGCCCAGATACCCGACCATCTCGCCGGCCCGGACACGGAAGGTCAGATCGGTTACGGCCGGCACGTCCACTCGTTCGCGGCGAAACCGGCCGGCCCTGCGCCGCAGCACGAACGTCTTCTCGACCTCGGCGACGTCGATCACGGTATCGGTATCGGTATCGGCGTGGTGCGGGTGAGCTGTGCTCTGCCGCCCATCGTGTGGATCATCGGTCTGGCCTGCGGACGGCTGGCGCGGCACGGTCACAGTCAATGATCATAGCGGTGTCGTTGTCTTAGTGGTCGCCGCCGGAAGTT
>NZ_CAKJTP010000062.1:0-5732 GCF_917627335.1 Protofrankia sp. CiT1
AACTTCCGGCGGCGACCACTAGCCCAGCCTCGCCAGCCGCGGTCGACCGGCGGGGATGCCGGTCAGGTTCGCAACTACCGGCGGTCACCGTGACCGCCCTGCACAGGCGCTGCTGGAGTCATCGCCGCCGCCCGCGTTCTCTCCTCGGCGGCGCCGTCCCGGTAGCGGTGTTGCACGGCCCGGACGACCGTGTCGGACCCCAGGAGCAGCACCGCGATCCACGACACGGTCGCGACCCGCCCGAATGCCTTGACCCACTCGCCGTTGATCGGGAGGTCGTGGCGGATCTGGACCTGGATGACATAGGCGGCGCTCATGGCCAGCAGGACCACCGGCCCGATCCTGAGCAGAATCCGGGCACGCGGTATGAGCAGCGCGGCCAGTGTCACCAGCCCGGTGGCGACGCCTGCCACCGGGTTCACCAGCGCCAGCGCGATCAGGGCGGCTGCCACCGCCGTGGGGATCGCCACCATGATCGGAACTCGGGCGGCCCGCGCCGCCGGTGCTTCGAAGGTGGGCAGATCGACGGTCACCGGGCCGGCCTGCGCACGTGACCGCCGGCGTTTTCTCGCCGTCACGACCAGCAGCGCGACACTCGACGCCAGCGCTGTTGCGGAGATCACCAGAGCGCGCCGTACCAGCCGTTGGGGTGCCCAGGTGAGGTTGACGGTGAAGCTGGACGCGGCCGGAGTGATCCGCCAGCCGTTGGCGTAGCCGTCCACGAGCCGGGGCGCGCCGTAGTCGATGGCTTCCGGGTTCTCCTTCGATCGTCCGGGTGTCGTCGCCTGCCAGCCGGCGGACAGGCTCTGCCCGAGCACCAGCCAGAAGGGCTTGCCGGGTTCCGCGTTGGTGACCCGCAGCGTGAACGAGGTTGCGGTGGATGCGCTGACCGTCACCGCGGGTACGCGGGCGGCGTTGCCGGCTGGCCCAGCCGGCGGATCGGCCGGGGTACCCTGGCTGGCCGGGGTGACCGATCCGCCGGCCGTGACCGGCGACGGGCCGCCCCCAGGCTCTGAGGACAGGATGAGCCTGTCCAGGTCGTAGCCGGCGTCAGCCCCTGCTACGGTGCGTAGCACGTGGTCGCCAGGTCCCAGGGTGATGGGCTGACCGCACAGCGACAGGGGCAGGCCCTTGCGGGCAAGCGCGTCGGCGCTGGAACCGGTGATTCGTACGGAGAGCGGGCGCCCGTCCAGCATGACGAGATCGGTGCGGCATTCGCCGGGAAGAGCCGCCGCGGCCCGCGGCGTCCGCAGGCCGGCGATGTCGACATCGGCCAGGCCTACCGGCATTGTGAGCTGGTGCGCATCGATCGTGTCACGGGTGGTGACTGGGCGGACGCTGTCGACGACAAGACGGATCTGGCTGCCCCGGACGGGGGGAAAGCTGAGGGTGACGGTCCTGATGCCGCCCGGCATGTCGGTGATCGGTGGGATGGTCAGCGTGTCCACCCGCCGGCCGTCCACGACCAGCCCGAGCACGTTCGGCACGGAGTGGCGTCCGTCGGCCGCCAGCGACAGGGTCAGCGCCGAGAAGCTCACCTGTTGCGGGGAGCTGACCTGCACCCAGTTACCGGCCTGCGCCCCGAAGCCGGGACTCCACAGCGTTGCCGGGTCCCCGTCGAACGCGCTGGCGCTGCCGGCCGCCAGGTCACCGGGCAGCCGGCCGGAGGACTCGGTGCTCACCCCACCCGACGGCAGCCCGGTGGCCCTGCCCAGCACCAGGTCATTGGCGTAGGCGGACGCGCGAGCGGTACCGGACAGGGCGAAGGTGCGCGCGGTGGGCAGGGTGAACACCCGGGCCATCGAGGCCTCGGGGTCGGTGCGGAACGGTTCCGCCGGGTTTGCCCGGTCGCGGGTGAGCTGCAGGGTGAGCCGGTGCGCAAGGGAGCCGGCGCCCGCCGCGGCAAGCAGGTCGGTGGGCATCCGCAGGAGCTCCCGCGCGTGCGGTGCGCTGCCGTCCGGCCGGATGATGTCGACTTCCGCGAACCCCACGCTGGACAGGCCCGTGTAGGTCGCGCGGGCCCCGATGTTGGTCGCGTCCAGGGTGATGTCCAGCCGGGTGAAGCCGCGGGCCGGGAAGGTCACGACCTGTCCCGCTGCGGTGCGTGACGCGTCGGTGAGATCCACGGTCACCGGTGATCCGCCGTCGAAGCGGAGCGTCGCCCGCGTGATCCACCGGTTGGGGGCGTCGCGCAGCGGCTGGATCAGGCGAATCCGGTCGGTGCGCACCGGCTCCGTCATGGTGATCGCCAGGCGCTGCCCGACCGGGTTGGTGAACGCGCCGACCCGCCACATGCTGTCAAGGTTGCCGTCGACCGCACCCGCCGGACGTTCCGACGGGCTGTAGGAGAAGGCGTTGCCGTAGTCGGTCGCGCCGACAGCGGCGATCTCGCTGGGCTGGTCGGGGGCGTGCAGCACGGCCACCGTCTGCGCTGTCGCGGTCTCGTCCGGGAAGACCGGCAGCCGGTTGTCGTTGGGGTCAGGAAGCAGCGGGATCATGTCCGCGGTCTCGACGTACCCGTAGTCGTCTCGGACGGAGCTCCAGCGCTCGGCCCGGCGCCGGTTGCTGTCGGTGAGCAGAAGATCGGCGCCATCAGCCAGCGCCTGGTTGATCGACGCGGGGTCGGCTGCCATCGACGCGGTGTAGAGGATGGCCCGGTTCGCGGCGAGCGGGGTGGCCAGCAGGCCCGCGGCTGCCGCGTCCACCAGCCCCTCGCCGTTGCCGCTGACGAGCAGCGGTGCCGCGGTGGTCGCCGTCCGCACGATCGGCTGCGGGCGGGTGACGCCGAAGACGGCCAATGCCGGCGGGTTCGGGGCGTTCACGGGCGTGCCCAGGGCCAGCTCGTCATCGAAGGGAATGCGTGGCGTGTCGGTGACCGGCGGGCCGAAGGCGCGGGGCGCGGTAAGCCCCGCGGGCACCGGGCTGGTGAACAGCGCCCAGGTCGGCACCGGGCGCGGGGTGCGGAAACGCTCGTACTGCTGGTTGCTGCGCAAGACGATGTCACCGACGCTCATCAGCCGCGCGATGTCGGCGAGCCCGTCGGTTTCGAACACACCTTCCTGCAACCGGCGGTCGAGCGCGCGCAGCAGGTCGGCGGATGCGGCGGCGCTCAACGGGATCAGTTCGCGGACCAGGTACGGGCGGTTCGCGAGGCCGGGCAGGACGGGGTCGAGGGTGGTCCCCCAGCGGTAGTGCGCGAAGTCCGCGCCGGGCAGCTCCAGCGCACGGGTGGTGGAACCGGCCGCGTCGAGAGCGGCGGCGGCCTGCCGCTCGTAGCCGGGGATCTGTTCGGGGCGGTCCAGGCCCGCTTCGATGAACTGGCCGCGCCACAGCGGGCTCAGGTTCGCCACGACCAGGACGACCACGATCGTCCACGCGGTGGCGGGAACGAGGGACGGCAGCCTGGCCGAGATCCACGCCCGCCTGCCCAGCCGGCCGGGCGGGCGGTGGGAGCTGCGGCGTGCGAGCACCTCCGCAAGCCGTTGGGAGAGCGCGGCGAGCCCTCCAGCGAGCAGCACTGACAGGCTGAGCGCCACCAGCGGTACCGCACGGGGCATCGATCGCAGCGCCAGCGCCGCCGTCGACGCCTGGGAGAAGGCGCGGAAGGCCGCGCCCAGCGGCGAGGGGCGGTCATAGGGGTACACACCTACCGCGACCGCGGTACCGACGACGAGCAGCGCGACGAAGTAGGCCTTGTAGCCCCACTGGATCAGGGCCGCGCCCGCCAGCGCGAGCAGCGGCAGCGCGAAGCTCACGACGATCACCCAGATGGTGTGGGTGTAGTCATGGGAGGCGACGATCCAGCTCCCCAGCGCGTCCGCGCCATAGAAGTACCAGTTGCCCAGACCACGCAGCACCTCTGATGCCTGGGATGCGCTGGCCACCGTCTTGAGCGTCTCGCTGTAGGCGAGTATGTTCACACCGTAGCCAGCCTGAGTGATCAGGCCCGCTATCCACCACGCCGAGCACAGTACGATCATCACGGCGGTACGGATGATCATCCCTAGCGCTGGCCCGAGCCGGGCCTCGCGGGTGCCCCACAGGGCGAAGGGCAGCCACAGCATCGGCGCCAGCAGCACGAAGAGCAGGCTTGCCGCGTTGCTGCTGCCGACCAGGGCGACCGTGACACCGAACGCGGCGGGCCAGCGCCAGCCGTCCGGCCGCCAGGCCGCGCGGCCTCCCCGGGCCTCGCGCAGCCCGCGGATGGTGATCCCGAGCAGCCATCCCAGGCCCGTGTAGGGCAGCAGGATCGCTGACATCCGCGCCTCATACTCCAGGACGTACGGGGTCAGCATGTAGCCGGCCGCGGCGACGAAGGCGAACCGGTCCGGCCAGCGGAACGACCGCATGCAGAAGAGCACGCCCGCACCGGCGAGGAACAGCACCGAGCCGGTCCACAGCCGCTGGGCGACCCAGGTGGGCAGCCCGGCGAGGTCCAGGAGCCAGAAGAAGGCGCCCTGCGGGAGCAGGAAGCCGATGTTCTGGTGGGTGACCGAACCCATCCCGACGTTCGGGGCCCACATCACCCCCGCGTGGCTGATCAACCGTTGCGGTTCCAGGTACAGGTAGGCCTTGGTATCGACGCCGACCCGACCGGGCGCGGTGAGCAGCAGCGGGAGGTAGACGATCGCGGCCAGCAGCGGCGCCGGCCATGGCGGCGGCCATCGGCGCTGGCGCGGCGACGGCCCGGCGCCACCGGCCGGCCGGCCGGTGAGCCGGCGGGAAAGACCTCGCCGCGGACGTGCGGATGGTGCGGTCAGGGTCACCCGTGCAGCCCAATCATCCTGGTGCGGCTCCCGGCCGCTGCTGCGCCCGGGAGGAGGACGGCAGCACGCAGCCATGCCCGGCTCCCCGGGCTGTGCGCTGATCGTGAGCTGCGTCCGGAGCATCCTACGGCGTGTTCCGGGAGCCGTCGTTCGATCATGGAGCCGCATCCAGGTGGTTGCTGGCAAGGCCGTAGGCCATACCGGTACCGGGTGAATTGTATCGGTATGGCCGAGAACGCGGCGCTGGCGATCCGCGCGGTGGCGATGGTGACGCCTGCGGCCCGCCCGCCCGCCAGCCCGTTCCGTCCGCCCGTGGCCCGGCCATTGCCCGCTGTCAGCGCGGGGAGACGGATCACACGTTCACCGGACCGCGGCGCGCCGGGCGCTGGACCAGACCAACAGGCCGGTGCCAGCGGCCAGCACGGCGTACAGGGCGAGCTCCAGCCGGGCTGTCGCCACCGCAGCGCCGCCCATCCACCAGATGCCCGCGATGGCGAGCGCGGCCGCGGCCGCGAGCATCACCAGGACCCCGCGCGCGCCGACGGCCAGCAGGTAGTGGGTGCACAGGACGGTTGCCCCAAGACAGGTCATCGCCCCGGCCAGGGGCGCGAACGCGCTGGCGCAGGCGGTCAGCCGCGGCCCGAACGCCAGCGACAGCCCCTGGGCCGGGGCGGCCACAGCGACGAGGAGAAGCCCCGCGGCCGGCACCGCGAGCATCGCCAGTGTCGCGCCCAGCTGGTGCAGCGCGTGGTGGCCGTGGTGGCGGCGGGCTGCCGTCTCGGGCAGCAGGAAGCCCCCCAGGACGACCGCGGCGAAGACCAGCACCTTGCAGGCGACGGACACCGCCGCGTAGGAGCCGGTCTCGGCGGAGCGGTGTGCGCCGATCACCAGCACGTCGATGTTCTGGAGCACGCCCAGCAGGACGAGGGCGATCAGCGCGGTGCCGATCTCGACGGCCAGGCGGTT
>NZ_CAKJTP010000062.1:6306-21129 GCF_917627335.1 Protofrankia sp. CiT1
CGCAGGCCCCGGCGCAGGCCCCGGCACCGGATAGCCGCCCGGGTGAACCGGGCGCGCCGCGCGGGCGGCGGGCAGGTCGATATACGCCTGGTGACGGCCGGAGCGCGTGGCGATGACCGTCCGTCCATGCCCGAGCCCGACGAGAACACTGAGGAGGATCGCCAGGCAGACACCGCCGACACCGAGGCCCGCCAGCACCAGCCCGACCGCGAGCGCCCCCCGGACCAGGCCTTCCAGCACCAGGTTCGCCGCCAGGCCCGCGTATGCGCGGGTGGACTGGAGCAGCCCGCGGTCCACGCAGAGCAGGCACCAGGCCGCGCCCGCGGTGAGAATCTCGGCGACACCGCGGGGGTTCGGCAGGGACAGGGCTGTGGCGATCACCCCCCGCAGCAGCAGGCTCGTCATCGCGGTCAGCGCGACCAGCGCGACACCAGCCCGCCGCACCCGCGCGACCCACTGGTCGATCAGTACCGTCTCGCCGGCCTGCTGCCAGGGTGTCACCGTGCGGACGACGCCGACGAGCAGGGCGCTGCCCGGCATGGACACCACGAAGAACAGCGCCAGCAACTGAGCCAGCGTCCCGTAGGAGGCAGTGGACAGCTGACGGGCCAGCAGCAGCGTGACGATCAGGTTCGCGATATTGGCGGTGATCGCGGCAAGCGCCAGCGGGGACGCGCCGCGGATGGCGCCCCGTAGCGCCCGCCGGGATGCCGCCGGGGGCGCGAGCGGGACTCCGCCGACCGGGCCGAGTGCGGGCGGATACGGGCGTTGGGCAAGCGGTACCGCGCCTACATCCACCGCGCCCGGACGGTTGGCTGCTGTGTCATCCCACCAGGTCACGACAGTAGCATTCCCATTGCTAATGGTAACAAGCTGGTAGCTGGAAATCCGTGGCCGGCCATGGCGGACTCCGGCCGGCCGACCCAAAGACACTTCGATCACCCGATTTGATCATCCAGTCTGGTTACCGCCGCATCACACGGGTGACCGCGTTCACCGGACGGGTTCTCCCGCGGGACCGGCGGCCTTCTCGGTCACGAAGATCGCGGTGGATGGGAACAGGCGGCCGCGTACCGGCCCCCACTGGCCCCACACCCGGTCATGGCCCGCCGGCCATTCCGGTTCGATCAGGTCGCGCAGGATCAGGCCGGCCGCCACCAGCTCCCGGACGCGGTCACCGACGGTCCGGTGGGTCTCGGCGTAGCTCGTCCGGCCGGCCCAGTCCCGCTCGACGTATGCTCGCCGGTCGAAGTAGCTCCGGACCACGGTGAGGCCCTCCTTGCCCGGATGATCGGGAAACGACCAGATCATCGGGTGCGTGGTGGAGAAGACCCAGCGCCCGCCGGGACGCAGCACCCGGGCGACCTCGCGCATGACAGCCGCGCTGTCCGCGACGAAGGGGATCGCGCCAAAGGCCGAGCAGGCCAGGTCCACGCTCGTGTCAGCCAGCGGCAACCGGGTGGCGTCGGCCTGGATCAGGGCCACAGCCACCCCGGTGGCGGCCGACAGCGTCCGGGCGTGCCGCAGCTGGCCGGCGGAAAGGTCCAGCGCCACCACGTCCGCGCCGCGAGTGACCAGCCAGCGGGCGCACTGTGCGCCGCCGCAGCCGATTTCCAGCACCGTCCGGCCGCGGACCTCGCCGAGCAGCCGCGCGTCCGCCTCCCGCAAGCCCTCCGGGCACCAGCGGAAGTCGGCGTCCCCGAGGAAGGCGCCGTGCTCGGCCTGGTAGTCATCGGCGGTGGCGTCCCAGTAGCCGCGGTTGGCCCATCTGGCGCTGTCGTCGTCGACATCGCTGTAGCCGAACTCAGCGGGGTGATACCCGCCCGGGGGGTACCGCGGCAGGACGGGCCGGGGCGCGTCCGGTCTGGCGGGTTCTGGTCCGTTCACGGCATCGATCCTCGCAGCGTCTTTCGATCTTCGAATGGGGGGTGGTTGTCCGTTGCGTGCGTCCCCGCGTCCCGATGGTGTTCCCCGGCCGCGTTCTGGTCGCGTCCCGGTCGGGTTCGCGGGTTGCGACGCGATCCACTCCGGCGCGGGACGAGGTTGACCCGCGATGGCGTTGACCACCCTGGACACCGATCCCTAGACTTGGGTCTGGCACGAGAGTCTGTGGATCTCAGACCTAGCAGATCCGCTCGAGCGTCGCTATCGGTACCGACAGTGTTCGTTTTGCACGGTCCCTGTCCCTCCGTCTCGGCGGTTCGATCCGGTCTCCCGTGTATACGACGAACCCGTAGTCCGGAGCCGACCCCTTGACGAGCACCACCGACGTACGACCCGTGGAGACCGTGACCACACCGCCCGCCCCGACCACCCCGCAGGTCGCGGTCAACGACATCGGCTCGGCTGAGGACTTCCTCGCCGCCGTCGATAAAACGATCAAATTCTTCAACGACGGTGACATCGTCGACGGAACCATCGTCAAGGTGGACCGCGATGAGGTGCTTCTTGACATCGGTTACAAGACCGAAGGTGTGATCCCCTCGCGGGAGCTTTCGATCAAGCACGATGTCGACCCGCACGAGGTCGTGACGGTCGGTGATCACGTAGAGGCGCTTGTCCTCCAGAAGGAGGACAAGGAAGGCCGTCTCATCCTGTCCAAGAAGCGCGCTCAGTACGAGCGCGCCTGGGGCACGATCGAGAAGCTCAAGGAGGAGGACGGCGTCGTCAACGGCACCGTCATCGAGGTCGTCAAGGGCGGTCTCATCCTCGACATCGGGCTGCGGGGCTTCCTGCCGGCGTCGTTGGTGGAGATGCGCCGCGTGCGCGATCTGCAGCCCTACGTCGGCCGCGAGCTCGAAGCCAAGATCATCGAGCTGGACAAGAACCGGAACAACGTGGTTCTGTCCCGGCGCGCGTGGTTGGAGCAGACCCAGAGCGAGGTCCGGTCGGAGTTCCTCGCGCAGCTTGCCAAGGGGCAGATCCGCAAGGGCGTCGTCAGCTCCATCGTCAACTTCGGGGCCTTTGTCGATCTTGGTGGTGTCGACGGCCTGGTGCACGTCTCCGAGCTCTCCTGGAAGCACATCGACCACCCGTCGGAGGTTGTGGAGGTCGGCCAGGAGGTCACGGTCGAGGTCCTCGACGTCGATCTGGAGCGCGAGCGGGTGTCGCTGTCGCTGAAGGCCACGCAGGAGGACCCGTGGCGTCAGTTCGCCCGCACCCACGCGATTGGCCAGGTCGTCCCGGGCCGGGTCACCAAGCTTGTGCCGTTCGGCGCGTTCGTCCGGGTGGACGAGGGGATCGAAGGCCTGGTGCACATCTCCGAGCTGGCCGAGCGGCATGTGGAGATCCCCGAGCAGGTCGTGAACGTCGGCGACGAGATCCTCGTCAAGGTCATCGACATCGATCTGGACCGTCGCCGGATCAGTCTCTCCCTCAAGCAGGCGAACGACTCCAGCGCCCTTGTCGGTGAGGGAGAGGCGTTCGACCCGTCCCAGTACGGGATGGAGGCCAAGTACGACGAGCAGGGCAACTACGTCTACCCCGAGGGCTTCGACCCGGAGACGGGGGAATGGCTGCCTGGCTTTGAAGACCAGCAGGCCGAGTGGGAGCGGCAGTACGCCGAGGCGCAGCAGCGCTACGAGGCGCACCAGGCACAGATCCGGGCCGCCCAGGAGGCCGAGGCCGCCGCGGTCGCTCCGTCGTCCTACACCTCCGCGGAGCCCGACCAGCCCGCTTCCGCGATCGATGAGGACGCGCTTCGCCGTCTTCGGGAGCAGTTCGGCCGGGAATAGTCCTAGAACTGGGGCGGGTACGCCCCGGGCAGCGTACGGCGGGGCCCGCGGGAATCTTCCGCGGGCCCCGTGTGCGTCTGGTGTCTGCCGTTCAGTGGCGGACCCCTTCGCGCTCCAGCCGGACCGCTAGTTTCCGCAGGGCCGCGCGGATCCGGGACTTCGCGGTGCCCTCCGGAATGGTGAGCCGGGTTGCCACCTCGCGATAGGTGCATTCGTCGAAGAACGCGAGTTCCACCGTTTCCCGAAGCATGGTGGGCAGCTCCGCCACACCGCGGCGCACGATCGCCGCGGTGATCTCGGCCAGCACCTCGGTATCGGCGGCGGGGGTGTCCGACCGTGCGGCCAGCTCCCGGGCGACGGCATCGGAGGGCCGGCGCGCGTTCTCCCGCCGGAGCCAGTCAATAGCGCGCCGCCGGGTGATGACGGCCAGGTAGGCGCGCAGACTGCCACGGTCGGGATCAAACCGTAACGGGTGTTCCCACAGATGCACCAGGACGTCCTGCGCGATCTCGGCCGCGGCCTCGGGATCCGCGGTGATCCGGGCGGCCACGGCCACGAGGTAGCGGGCATAGCGGGCGTGCACGTCGGTGAGTGCCTGAGCATCGCCGGCGGCGAGCCGGGCATGCAGGTCGCGGAGCTGCTCCGCGGTGAGGTCGGCGGGCCGCGGTGGCTGTGCGGGCGGTGTGGCTGAGGCTGCGGACCGGGTGGTGGGCCGGGCGGGGACCCGTATGAGGGAAGCGTCTGCGGGCGGGTCGTCCGCGCCGCGGGGCGCGGCCGCGGAAAGCACGGCGCGAAGTGTCCCATGACCGAGGTGAGCGGTCCACCAGCACCTGCCTTCGGCGAGTGGTCGGCTCGGCGTGGCATCGATATACCAGAAGATCAACAGAATGCGGGAGGGATCGCCTGGAATTCATCTTGCGGGGGTGACCGGCCGGCCGTCACCGCCCGGCACGGTAGCGGGGTCCGCCGGTGGGTAATACACGGGGCAGCGATGCCGTGACTCGCGAGCCTTCTACCGGCTGTGTGGGTCGGGAACCAGAAGGGCGTGCGGGCGACCGAGGGGGTGGTCTCGTGCAGACCGGTTATCAGTATCCGTTGCTCAGTGTCTTCTGGACGATGCTGTGGTTCTTCTTGTTCATATTGTGGTTCTATCTGTTGTTTGTTGTCATATCAGATATTTTTATGAGCCATGATCTGTCCGGCTGGGGAAAGGCCGCCTGGGTTATTTTTGTGATTGTGCTGCCCTTGTTCGGCGTGCTGGCATATCTGATTTTCCGGGGTGATAGCATGCACGAACGCGCGGCGCGGCGGGCCGCGAGCCAGGACCGGGAGTTCCGCGACTACGTGCGCTCGGTCTCGGGAAGCTCGGCCTCGGGAACGGCGAGCCCGTCCGACGAGCTGACCAGGCTCGCCGAGCTGCGGGATCGCGGTGCGATCTCCGATGCGGAATTCGACCGGATGAAAGCCAAGGTGCTCGCCTGATCCCCTTGTCTGGCCGTTATACGTGCTGTACGTGTTATATGTGTTGGGGTTGTTGGTTGTGGATAGCGCGGTTGCTGTGGCCGTACGTCATGCCCGGTGGGGGCTGTTCGGTCCTACCGGTGGGCTGGCAGCAGCGGCGCTCTCGACAGCAGCGTGAGCAGCTGGCGCAGCTCCGCGGGGACCGGCTCGCTGAAGCGCCGGACGAGCCGATGTCCGCCCCGGTCGACCTCCAGGGTGTAGGTGAAGCGGTCGGGGCGGGCCGCCAGGGTGGACGGGCGGTCCGGACGGCCGCCGGACGCTTCCACGCCAGCGACGAGGCCACGCAGCCGCGCGGCCTCGTCGGCGGGGAGCGCGGCGCTGTCGAGACCACGCCTGATCGCTTGTCCGACAAACCCCCCCGACCGTTCCAGGACGATCCGCACGTGTTCATCACTCATTCCATGATTGTCACCTATGATCGTGTCGCTGGCTCGAGTTCGGACCAGCCGGCATCGCGCTGCCGGGAACCTGGGACGCGCCCCTGTTGCCCGGCGTTCTTACCCGGTGACGCTGACTACACGGTGACGCCGACGGCGCGCCATGCCTGCGTGACAGCCGTCACTTCGTCGGCGCCGAACAGCAGCCGGGCCTGCCGGACGGTGAGCGCGGCGAAGGCCCGGAAGGTGGAGTTCGGCCGCAGCCGCGCTGCCCGTAGCGTGTCGTACCAGATGAGGCCGGTCTTTTCCCAGGCCTTTCCGCCGATGGCCGCCGCGGCGAGGTAGAAGGCGCGGTTGGGGATGCCGGAGTTGATGTGCACGCCGCCGTTGTCGGTCGTGGTGCGAACATAGCCATCCATGTGGCCGGGCTGGTTGTCCTCCCCGAGTACTGGGTCATCGAACGCCGTGCCAGGCTCTTTCATGGACCGCAACGCAGCCCCGGCCACACCCGGAGCGAGCAGATCCGCCCCGATCAGCCAGTCGGCCTGATCGGCGGTCTGCCCCAGCGCGTACTGCTTGACCAGCGAGCCGAACACATCACTCAACGATTCGCTGAGGGCGCCTGGCTGGTTGAAATACATCAGCTGCGCCTCGTCCTCGGTCACGCCGTGTGTCAGTTCGTGTCCGATGATGTCCAGAGAGGTGGTGAAACCGCTGAACAGCTCGCCGTCGCCGTCGCCGAAAACCAGCTGCCGACCGTCCCAGAACGCGTTGTCGTAGTGGTCGCCGTAGTGGACGCTCGCGCGCAGCGTGACTCCCTCGTCGTCGATGGAGTCACGGCCGTAGACGTCCCGCAGGAAGGCGAAGGTCGCGCCGAGGCCGTCGTACGCCTCGTTGACGGCGGTGTCCCCGGTGGGATCGCCGCCTTCGGCGCGTACGGGCCGCCCCGGCAGGATCTCCGTGCCGGTGGCGTCGCAGACGACCCGGTCGGCGGTGCCGGCCGGCGCCAGCCGGGGCAGCAGCGTGTCTGTGGGGCGGTTGCGCAGCAGGGCGTTATACATCCGCACGGAGCGCACCGAGGTGTCGTGGGCCAGTGTGGACAGCGCCCAGGAGCGCTGCTCGTCGGTGCCGTTGCGCGCGATGCGCTCGAGCAGGTGCGACGGTACCGCGCAGGGCGCGTGGCGGTGGTATCCGGCCATGAGGCAGCTCCTGGAGGACGGACGTGAACGTCGGATGCCGCTCTTCGGCCACGGCGCGACCAGCGGCCGGAACGTCACGGGCTCACCGCCGACCATGATGGATATCGCGATATATGTCTACTATTATTTTTTATATATTGTTTTTCGATTTCGGTCACTCACCGGAGTTGGTCCGCTGCCCGAACCCAGGTCCAGGCCCCGTGTCCCCTCGTGCCGGATGCCGCTCTTATCCGGATGCCGCCGTATCGGGGACAACCGGGGATGCGGCAGACTCGGCGACGTGCTGCGAGTGGGGCTGACCGGTGGGATCGGCGCGGGCAAGAGCGCGGTGGCGCGTATGCTGGCCGGCCACGGTGCCGTTGTGATCGACGCGGACGCGATCGCGCGGGAGGTCGTCGCCGTGGGCACGCCGGGGCTGCTGGCCGTTGTGGCGGAGTTCGGGCCGCATCTGCTGCGTGCCGATGGCAGCCTTGATCGGGAGGCGCTCGGGGCGGTGGTGTTCGCCGACTCCGCCGCCCGCCGTCGCCTGGAGGCGATCACACATCCGCTGGTCGGTGCGGAGGCGGTCCGCCGTATGGCCGCCGCTCCCAGCGACGCGGTGGTCGTGTACGACGTGCCGTTGCTCGTCGAGGCCGGGCTCTCCGGCGGTTACGATGTGATTGTCGTCGTGGAGGCGCCACCTGGCGTCCGCCTTGCCCGCCTGGAGGCTCGGGGGCTGGGGCGGGAGCAGGCGCTGGCGCGGATGGCGAACCAGGCGTCGGATTCCGCTCGCCGCGCGGTGGCCGACATCCTGCTGGACAACAGCGGCAGTTTGGAAGATCTTCGTGCTCGGGTGGACGAGGTGTGGACGAGCCTGCGCGGCCGTTGCCCGTAGGCCGGCGACGCGGCGTCGCGGGGCCAGGGCACGCACCTCGCCGCATCGCTCCCCATCCATCGCCGCGCGATGCACGGGTACCCCGGCTCGTCGGTCGCCACCCACCACCTCCGGTGGCTCCCTCCGCCGCCTCGCGCCGCACGCACCCCAGCCCCGCCCCTTGATCCACACCCCTGTTGCCGGAGCCTCTTACCGATGCCGGCCGGAAACTGTCGGACCGCTGTGGTGTTGTAGGACACGTGCCTCCCACCACTGATCACCCCGCCGCTGATCATCCTGGTAGCGATCGCCCGGGTAACGGCATTGACCGTTCGACCGCGCCGTTGCGGGTCGTGTCGGACTTCGAGCCGTCCGGTGACCAGCCGGCCGCGATCGCGGAGCTCGCCCGCCGCGTCCGTGCCGGTGACACCGACATCGTCCTGCTCGGCGCGACCGGTACCGGCAAGTCGGCGACCACCGCGTGGCTCGTCGAGCAGGTGCAGCGCCCGACCCTGGTGATGGCACCGAACAAGACCCTCGCCGCGCAGCTGGCCAACGAGTTCCGGGAGCTGCTGCCGCACAACGCCGTCGAGTACTTCGTGTCGTATTATGACTACTATCAGCCAGAAGCGTATATCGCCCAGACCGATACCTATATCGAGAAGGACTCGTCCATCAACGAGGAGGTCGAGCGGCTGCGCCATTCGGCCACCATGAGCCTGCTCACGCGTAGGGACGTGGTGGTGGTGGCAAGCGTGAGCTGCATCTACGGTCTGGGTACTCCGCAGGAGTATGTCGAGCGTATGGTCCGGCTGCGAGTCGGGGACGACATAGAGCGTGACAGGTTGCTGCGCCGGTTCGTCGATGTCCAGTACACCCGCAACGATCTTGCCTTTACCCGGGGAACGTTCCGCGTTCGCGGCGACACCATCGAGGTGTTTCCCGTCTACGAGGAGCTCGCCGTCCGGATCGAGATGTTCGGTGACGAGATCGAACGGATGGCCTATCTGCATCCGGTGACTGGGGAGATCGTCCGTGAGGCGAGTGATGTGTTCGTCTTTCCCGCCTCGCACTATGTCGCCGGCCCGGAACGGATGGAGCGGGCGATCGCGGGCATCGAGGCGGAGCTCGCCGAGCGGCTCGCCGAGATGGAACGCCAGGGCAAGCTGCTGGAGGCCCAGCGGCTGCGGATGCGCACCACCTACGACATCGAGATGATGCGCCAGGTCGGTTTCTGCTCCGGGATCGAGAACTACTCCCGGCACATCGACGGACGTGCGGCCGGCACCGCGCCGCACACGTTGCTCGATTACTTCCCGGACGATTTCCTGCTGGTCATCGACGAGTCGCATGTCACGGTCCCGCAGATCGGCGGGATGTTCGAGGGCGACATGTCCCGCAAGCGCAACCTGGTCGAGCACGGTTTCCGGCTGCCGAGCGCCATGGACAACCGGCCGCTGCGCTGGGAGGAGTTCTGCGCGCGCATCGGCCAGACCGTGTATCTGTCGGCGACACCCGGGCCATACGAGCTGTCCCGGTCCGATGGGGTGGTCGAACAGATCATCCGGCCGACCGGCTTGCTTGATCCGGAGGTCGTGCTGAAGCCGACCAAGGGCCAGATCGACGACCTCATCGGTGAGATCCGCACGCGCGCCGAACGTGACGAACGGGTGCTGGTCACCACGCTGACCAAGAAGATGGCCGAGGACCTCACCGACTACCTCCTCGAACTCGGTATCCGGGTCCGTTACCTGCACAGCGAGGTTGACACGCTGCGTCGCATCGAGCTGCTCACCGAGCTGCGCAAGGGTGAGTTCGATGTGCTGGTGGGTATCAACCTGTTGCGGGAGGGGCTTGATCTGCCCGAGGTCTCACTGGTCTCGATCCTCGACGCGGACAAGGAGGGTTTCCTGCGGTCGGACAAGTCGTTGATCCAGACTATCGGCCGAGCGGCTCGCAACGTCTCCGGTCAGGTGCACATGTACGCCGACACGGTGACTCCGTCGATGCGCAGGGCGATCGACGAGACGAACCGCCGGCGCGCGAAGCAGATCGCGTACAACGCCGAGCGCGGCGTCGATCCCCAGCCACTGCGTAAGAAGGTCATCGATATCCTTGACGACCTCGTGCGGGAGAGCGCACAGGGCGAGCTGATCGGTGGCGGTGGTCGCGCACAGTCCCGTGGGCAGACGCCGGTAGCCGGCATGCCGTCGAAAGCGGGCCATGACGGCGCGGTCGGACGCCACGCCGCGCAGTTGGCGGGCATGCCCAGCTCCGACCTGGCACAGCTCATCCGCCAGCTTGATGACCAGATGCACGAGGCAGCCAAGGAGCTGCGGTTTGAGCTGGCCGCCCGGCTGCGGGACGAGATCGCCGAGCTGAAGAAGGAACTGCGCGGCATGCAGGCGGCGGGCATATAGCTGCTCCGTCGCCTTCTCGCCTTCTCGCCGACCGGGATGCCGGCTCCGCGGAACGCCTGAAGCCACGCGGTCAGTAGGTCCGTAGAAAATCCATGCCAGCGATGCGGTCAATCGATTTCTTGAGCTGTTCGGGATCTCCACCCGTGATCGTTATTTCCATCATCAAAACGAGATCTTTTCTGCTCGGATACTGGTACCGTTTGTTTTCCTCCGCCTCTTCGGGGGCATCCATGTTCTGCTCGATCCGAGCTTCGAAGGCGGCTCCATCAAAGGAGTAGTACGCGCCGAAAAAGCTACTGTCGTGCGCTTCTGGTACCACGCCGAGCGCATCGCCGATCTCCTCGGCCAGCGTGTCGATGTCAGCCCGGCGGGATCCGTAGAGAAATATTTCGTCCGTCATTGTGGGAAAATAATCGAAGGCGATCTGCTGACCGCCGCGGAAAGGTCTCGATACGACATGAAGGCGACTTTTCTGCCGGCCAGGCCAGAAAGTTCTCTACTGAGGGTGAGCAGGTCGAGCGCCTTGAGCTCGCGATTTCTGAGTGGGGCGGTCCGATTACCGTGCCCGCGAATCTCGACGCCAGCCTCCCGCGCCCGTCTGAAAAGCGACTGATCGGCAATCGCGACGTCGAAGTCGCTCTTTCTGGCCACGTCGAACGGCACCCTTTCTCGGAAACTGGCCCCGGTCACAGAACTTCCGTGCATGATACCCCGCGCTTCCGGATATCCGGCCTGTCGTAGGCCCTTGTGCAGGGTATCGGCGAACCGCTGGAACTCCTCCTGGCCGGCGAAACCGAGCGGGACGCCGTCACGGATGTGGTGCCGCGGTCCCCGCGGCGACCGAAACGTGTCGGGAGCGCTGCGATGGGCGTTACCGCGGAGGTCACTGGTGGCCATCCGGATATGGCCGTCGGGGGTGGCGGCCGCCGGGTGGGAGAGCAGGCCTTTTGCCAGCATGGCGGGGTGGCCGCGCGCGCCGCGCAGATGCGCGGCCATGGTGGTGAGGCGGAGCTGGGCGGCGGTGCGGGCGTCGCGGGTGAGAGCGGCACCCCCGCGCAGGCCACGGGCGAGCCCCGCGGTGGTGGTGAAGCCCCTGCCGCCGGGGACGCAGCCGAGTAACGCGAAGCCGACCTCCCAGCCGGAGGCCTCGCCGTTGGCGTAGGCGGTCAGCGCGTCGGCCAGGATGACAAGCGCGGCGGCGCACACGATCCAGGCGGCTGGTCCGCCGATGAGCATCGCGATGACGCCGAAGACAGCGACGGTGATTTTCGCGGCCCGGACGGTGGCATGCCAGGCCGCGCCGGCGGCTTTTTTGATTTTTTCCCAGGACCACCAGGGCCTGTCGCGGATGCCGGCGTGGGACGCGGCCTGGATGGCCCGAGCGCAGGTATGTGCCGCGTGCGCGCGCAGCTGGCCTGCGGCAAGGGCGAGGCGGCGGGCGGTCTCGATCTCGTCCTGGGCGCTGTGAACAGTGCCGCGGGCCCGCTCGAGGCGGGTCTGGGCGGTTTCGTGGTCGCGCAGTGCCCGCGTGACCTGGGCTGGGTCTGGCCACCCGGCTCCCGCGGCATCGGGATGGTGCGCGCGGGCCAGGGCCGTGAGGCTGGCGGCCGCGCTGGTCAGTGCGGTCTGGGCCGGGCCGAGGAGCGTTTCGGCGTGGTCGCGGCGGGCGCGGGCGTCGCGGCCACGGGAGAGCGCGTGGCCGGCCTGTGCCTGGGCGGTGTCCAGGATCGGTGCGTAGGCCTTGAGCGCCTGGCCGGCCATCCGGTAGGAGGTCTCGAGCCGGGACAGCCGCTCGGGCAAGCCGTTGAGCCCGTCGCGGAAGGTATCCCCGGCGGCACCGAGCCAGGCCTGGGTGACGCTGCCGGTGGTAGCCGCGGTGACCTGCCCGCGCGCGTGTTCGACGTCAGCGGCGAATGCCAGGAAACGCCGGGCGAGATCCCGGATGGCATAAAGGTCGCCCGGAGCCGGATCCTTATCAAGGCCGAGGACGCTCCAGTCGCTGGGACGGCTCATCGGCGCGGCGCGTATCCGGCCAGGCCGGGCTTTGGGCCTGCCGGTCGGGATGTGTGCTCCGCGGAACGCGCTCGATGGACGCGGGGATCGTGCAACAGCGGGCGTGGAGCTGTCATGGACACCGTCCAGGCAGGGTCAGGGACAAAGGCTTAAAAGCGGATAATTACGGGCAGATGGTCTGATAGTAGCGCGTATAGTGATTCTTCGGCCACCCTGACGGGTGCCCGGTCGGCGAGGCCACCGGGCCTGGCCGACTGCCGCGGGAGCCGCTGTCTCGCTGAGGCGGCCGAGGAAGCCCGACCGGCCTCGTGGGCTCCGGACCGGCGTGGGTGGGGCGCGTGTCCGGCGGCCTTGGGAGGGATCTCATAGCGCGATCTTTGTCACGGCTTGCGGCCGCGACGGAAAGGGGATCGAAGGGTCATGACCGTCGATCAGGTGGCAACGGGAACGGTCCGCACGCCGGTCTCGGTGCGCCCCGGGGCGGCTGTGAGCATCGGCGTCCTGAGCTTTGTGCTGGGTGCCTGGACGCTTCCCACCACGGTGCCGGGCAGATCGTCCGTCGCGTATCTGTCCGCCGGTCTCGTCGGCGCCGGGCTTCTTCTCGCGCTGCTGCTGGCTGCCGACCTCGCCCGGGCCGCCGTTGCCCGTCGGGCCGGCGTACGGGTGGATGGGGTCACGGTCGGTGTCTTTGGCAGCCGGCTGCGGGCCGCCACCGTCGACAGCCACGAACCGCGGACGGGAGCCCGCGTCGCCTGTGTCGGGCTGCTGGTCAGTGGGCTCGGTGGAGCGGGTTTCGTCACGCTTGGTTGGCTGGCCCCGAGCGGGGGGCTGGCATTGGCTGGCAGCGCCGGGTTCTGGGCCGGTGCTCTTGCGTTGCTGATGACGTTGTCGGAGCTGCTGCCCACGCCGCGGACCGATGGCGGGCGGCTGCTCACCGCGATCGTCCACCGGTGGACCGGCAGCCGTGAGCAGGCGGGCATGGCAGTCGCCCGAGCTGGAATGATCACTGGTTGGATCCTGATCGCCGCGGGGGCGGCGTCGGTCTTTGTGGTGGGTGCGCTGGGTCTGTGGGTCGCGCTGCTCGGTTGGCCCGCTCTCGCCTCGGGCCGGGCGGAACGATCCCGGCTGCGTACGAACACGATGCTTGCGGGCGTCCGGGTCGGGGATGTGATGGGTCCCGCACCCGAGATCCTGCCCGGTTGGCGGACAGTGTCCGCGGCTGTCGAGGAGATGGCGCGCACGCGGATGCCCGCGGGGGGACAGACGGTGTTTGCCGTGGCCGACGTCAACGGCGCTCTCACCGGAGTGACACAACTGTGTGATCTTGTTGCGGTTCCGGGTGAGGACCACGGGTCTGCCCGAGTGGCGAAGATCAGCGTCCCGCTGGCCGCGGTACCCACCACCACGCCGGGTGAGTTGCTGAGCGATCTGCTCCCGCGGCTGGCTGAGCGTCCGGATGCCGGCTGCGCACTTGTCCTGGACGACGACGAGGGCGAGGCCGGCGACGGAATGTCCGGGGACGCAGCCCTGAACGCCGCGGCCAGGCCGCGACTGATCGGTACAGTCGGCTATCCGGAGATCGCAAGGGCGTTGGCGACGGTCACGCCGCTGCCCACGGGGAGGGCCGTGGCGCCGGCTTCCAGCACGCGAACCGGCCGTGACTGATCCTTCCGGTCGTGTTCCCACGCCGTGCCCGGCTGTCTGCGTGCGTGCGGCAGGAGCGCGCGGCGGCGCTGAACGGCTCGCTCGGGCTGCCGGGAGCGTGGCGCCCCGCGAGTAATGTTGCGGCCATGACGATCAGGAGTGCCGAGGCATTGATCAGTGCTCCGCCCCTTGATTACCTGGCGGTGGGGAACCCGACGGTCGATGTCCGTCCCGATGCGTCGCTCGCGGTCGGCGGGAGCGTGGTCTACGCCATCATCCAGGCGGCACGCCTTGGCCTGTGCGCCGCTGGAGTCGGGCGGGGCCGGGGTTCCGAACTGGCACCGGTCTGGTTGCCGTTCGCGACGGAGGCGGTCCTCTACATCCAGCCTTCGGCGGACACGACACGGTTTCGTAACGAAAGCATTGATGGTCTTCGGGCGCAATGGCTGGAAAAATCCGCGGGCCGGGCGTCAGGCCTCGACAGGCTTCCGGAAAGCCGCGTGCTGCACCTGGCCCCCGTCGCACGGGAGATCCTCCTTGAGGAGGCCGCTCGAGCGAGTGCGCGGAGCCTGCTCGGACTGACCCCGCAGGGGCTGATCCGCTCCTGGGACGAGCACGGCCGCGTCCACCACCAGCCCCTTGAGATCGACGGTCCGACCGCCGCGCACCTGGACGTGGTGGTGTTTGCGGACTATGAGGCGCCCTACCTGGCAAACGTGGCCGAGGCGGTTCGGCGGGCCGGCGGAATCGTCGTGGTCACCAAGGGAGCCGGCGGATGCGAGGTCCTGCTGACAAACGGTACGCAGGAGTTCCCGGCTGCCGCGACATCTCAGCTCATCGACGACACCGGGGCCGGTGACGTTTTCGCCAGTGCGTTGTTCATCTCGCTGGAAGGCGGGAGCACGGTGAGCGAGGCGGTCCGGTTCGCGACCGCGGCGGCGGCCCTGAGTATCGAGGGGATCGGCCCGCGGGCGATCGCGTCCCGTGAGGAGATTGACACGTTCACCGGTGCGGCCAGCACGGCGCTCCCTTTGTGAGGGACGGCCCGCGGGATGCTGCCCC
>NZ_CAKJTP010000062.1:21531-25843 GCF_917627335.1 Protofrankia sp. CiT1
GCATCATGGGTCTCGCAGGTCACGGGCGTGCCGTTCGTAGTTGATCTCGCCATTTCGCCGTAACAGGTCGTCCGGCGGACGGTTCCCGGATCGAACGCCGGAACGGCAGCGACCCGGGGTCGGTGCTCCAACACCGAGCCCGGGTCTTGATCTCCAACCCCTGCACAGACAGGAGTAAGAGACCCATGGACACGGTCCCAAACAATCGCAGGCCCGGCCGTACCGCGTCGCACTTCAGCGGCCTGTTGATGGCTGATCCGGCTGAGCCCGCGCGCGTCGAACTGCCCCCGCCGGACTCGGACCTGTTCATCCTGCGACCGGCGCTCATCCTGCCGGCCGGGGGTGCAGATCTGCGGGGACCTCGCCAGCAAGGACGCGGACGCGGCGACTTGCTGGTCATCCCTCGCGCTGGAAGCGACCTACGCCTTTCTCTGGCACAAGAAGCGCAACCGGAACGGAGCACACCCACGATGGGTGTCCGGCCGGCGGAGGCGATCAGCGGACCCGCTGCCCCTCCTCTGGCGCGTTGGGCCGGGGCCTGGGCGGAGCCCCGGGGAAACCTGTAGATATCGTTACCGGGCAAGTGCAACCGGTTATGAGACGAGGGAGACCATGTGCATCCGGTGACCGAATCGGCCGGTGAAACGGGGTCGCCGAGGCCGATACGGCATAAAGCCGGTCAAACGTACACGCGGGGACTGCGACGCGCCGACGCGCCAGCGCCGCGCGGCGGTCCCGCCGGGTTCCGTCCCAGGGCGCGGCGTTGCGAGGCGCCGTCCCCGTGGCGGCCGGAGGCCGCCTTGAAAGACGTATAGATAATTGGCACGAACCGGACGAGTCGGATTCTTGGTCAGCTAAGGTCGAACTCACCTCCGCGAGCCCCAGCGAGGAACGCCAGCCACTCAGCGCGCGTGAAAGTCAAGATTGCCCCGTCGGGGTCCTTGGAGTCTCGTATAGCGATGCCTTCGGACAGCGGGGCGATCTCGACACATTCACCGCCTGCGCCATTGCTGTAGCTGCTCTTGCGCCACTCCAGGCCGCTCCTGTCCAGGTGGTTAAGATCGGACTTACCGCCGGTACTCATGTCAGATCCTCCATCGCATGCTCGATCATCCTGACGGAGGTAGGGACGTCGAGAGAGATCGATCTTATTTGGTTGAGGTGTCTCTGATACTCCCGCACGTCTGTCGGGTCCTCAATGTAAAGACTGCTCCTTAGCTCCTCGATGTACACGACCTCGTGGTCACTTGCGTCGGGGAAGCCGAGGATCATGAAGGCGCTACCCATCGCCGGGTGAGCCCCGGCTGAGTACGGCAGGACCTGTACCGTGACGGTCGGGAGTCTGTTCGCTTCGATGAGATGGGCAAGCTGGGCGCTCATGGTTTCCGCTCCGCCAACAGGTCGGCGTAGAACGGCTTCGTCCAAGACGACCATGAGGTGCGGCGGGTCGGATTCGGTGAGCCGCTTCTGACGTTCCATGCGGAGCGCGACCTTCGCATCAAGGTCGTCTTCGGAAATCGTTGGTTGATGCACCCGGATGATCTCGCGAGCGTACTCGGCGGTCTGGAGTAGACCAGGCACAAGTTGATGATCATATTTACTGATGTATGCCGCGTCGGCTTCCAGGCCGATGTAGATCTCGAACCAGCGGGGCACCGCATCGCCGAAGGCATGCCACCATCCGGGCTGGCTGCTCTGGCGAGCCAGAGCAAATAATGCGTCCCGTTGCGCCTTGTCTGTGACGCCGTACCGGTCAAGGAGCGCTCGAAGATCTTTTGTGCGGACCGACACCCGTCCCAGCTCGATCCGACTGATCTTCGAGACCGAACATTCCAGGACTGCGGCGGCTTCTTCGGGGCGGACACCTGCGCTGTCGCGCAGGACGCGAAGCTCCGCACCAAGCCTGCGTCGTCGCACAGTCGGCCCTGACCTGGTCGTCATCTCGCCTCCGATCAAGGAACAGTGCGGTCTCAGTGTTCCAGATGAGAGCGTCAGCACTGCTATCGCCTCTCAGTCGCAACGGATCACTAGCATCGCCCAAGCACACTAAACGACAGATTCTTGGTCAAGTACCTTGCATCCAGAGTGCACATGCGCGACGCTGTCGCTGTGCGCAGTGCTGGTGACGCTCGACACCCACAGGGCAAAGGCTGAGACGTCGGACCCGTGAGCGGTCCTCCTGGTGGGACGGCGGAGTGTGTTGGGAGGCAATGTGGCTGAGTTAGATCCCCCGCATTCGATGATCGGATTCGGGGAGCGACCGGGGGTGACTGACGCCGGACTTGGGGTCGAGCCCGCGGCCGGCGTCTCATCGCGAGGTGATCGGCGTGAGGACTGATACACCCACCCGACACGATATTGATTCTTCCGCCCTGTACGCGGCAATCTTGTTTGGGGGTGGCGAGCGGGCGACCGTGGCAGAAGTAAAGATCTTTTTTGAGACCGCCGCGGCTGCCGACCAATACGCCGTGGGTCACGGATGGGATGACTACGCGGTCAGCACGGTCAAGTTTCATCTTCCGCCACGGGTATGCCGGGTGCGGTGGGTCGCATGAGTACCACCGAACTGCGGGCGTACCTCGCGCGTCTGATAAGCCATGACCGCGCATTTGACCGCGACCTTGTCGAGCCGTCCGGGATGACCTACGATGGGTTTCGGGACGCTGTTGATGCTGTTCTTGCCGTACGACCAAGACCATTGCTGATACAAGGACCGACCATTACGATTGGGGAGGAAAAAGCATTCACGGCGGGTCAGGAAGACATTATTGAGCGTGTTACCGCCGTGGTAGCCCGGAACATTACGGACGCTGAAGCAATAAAAATCGCCACTAGGCCGTTATCGGTGGGACTCGTTTCGAAGGCAGATCATTTTCTCGTTGCGGATGCCGATGGATTTGTCGTAGCAACGTTCCATCGGTCGCATTGGGTGAAGGCGGCAGATTGGGCATATTCTCGCGCAATGGAGCCGCTGACACCGCGACCGGTTACCATCCTTGACCTCGCGGTAGGTCGGAGTTGGGCCTTCACGGGTACCGAGTGCCTGTCCATGTCGTGGCGGCGTGCTGGCTCCCATTCATTGGGATCGTCCCCTGCCGTGTACTCGCATCTATCGATCACATGAGTGGTCAGTGGGTCGACCCTGGAACGGTACTTGACGACCCGGCGGCAATTGCTATCCGTCCTGTTCATGGTGGACGACCAATGCAGTGAAGCGGTGATGCACGACCGCTGCTGTCGAGCTCTGTGCGCCGTTCTTACGGTCGATCCCGAAAACGTGGAAACCTGGGGCGCACACGCTACATTCCGAGAAGCTGCGCTTTATCTCGGTGGACAGGTTGCCGCACTGAACGCGGTCATCGACGCGATCAGCGCGGCGCTAGGGCAAAATTCTTGCCAGTTAATAGATCTGCCTACATGACAGAATTGTGATCTACGGAAGGGGAGGAGGGGTCCCGTTCTGGCAAGGTCGCAGCGGTCAGATTTTGCTTCGAAGAGCTCACTAAAACCTCTTGATCTGACGTCGCAAATATGCCCCGATTTACAGGCAATACGTTGTAGAAAACTACTCAAGGAGAGGTGTAGCGGCTATGGGAAATAGCGATGATCTCATCATTGCGATTGAGCAACTTGCCGTCGTACATGATCGATACGATGCCGAATACTCCGACTCGACCGGCACATCAACGGGTGACGACGGAGAAAACGCCGATAAACTGAACCACCCAGAGTCATAGAGCGTTATTCAGAACCCCTTGATCGGACGAGTAGAACCGACGTCGACCCGTGCCGGTTCCGATCGTTGCCCGGGTTGACCCGAGTATTGCCAAACTCGACGCTGCGATGAGGATTAGAATGGATCACCGGCTAGTTCGCGGTGTTGAGAAGGCGCTCAGTTGGTCAGGACCAAATATGCTGGGATCGGATTTTACCCGAGGTGGCATGCTTGGTCCTGACCTGTGTACCCGTCTTCTCACCCCAACGAAATTGCTTGATCTCGTGATGAGACGAAGTCTTGCCTCACCGCAACTTCGTTGTTTTCGAGATGGGTCCGAGTTGCACCCCAATAATTACATCAGCGCGACTACGACTAAACGAGGACAGGGCATTCAGGTGCCGAGCATGCGTCGTCTAGGTCGACTTATTGAGTCAGGTTGCACTCTTGTTCTCGACTCTCTAGAAATGTTTGACCCTACTATGGAAGTTGCATGTCGGGCTTTGCAGTGGTGGTCTCGCGAACTGGTCCAGGTAAACGCCTATCTGACGACCCATGAAGCAGCCGGCTTCAACTTACATTGGGACGATCATGATG
>NZ_CAKJTP010000063.1:0-23838 GCF_917627335.1 Protofrankia sp. CiT1
ACGGAGAGTGATTAGCCTCTGACCTGGGCAGATAAGTTGCACCTACCAGCCCAGGGCAGCGACTGCTACCTAAACGCCCAGCTCGGCTGCATGATCATTCGGTTCGTACGGAAACATGGTCTCCGCTTGACCGGACGCTTTAGTTGCTGTACGTGACATCGGACCGCCCGCTGGCGCTGTGGAGCGCGCCGTCGACGCCAGCCTGATGTAGAGGGTCGTGTCGATGTGCCTGGCAGGCGTACCGCTGACCACGGTGTGATCTGTCGAGATCGCGGCGCTCCCGACGCTCCCGACGCCGACTGCCCCGAAAGGGCCGGGTGCGCACGGAGTGTCGCCACGTTCGGGTCGAGGTCATCGTGCGATCAGCGAGACCGCTTCCCGTGCGGGTCCCGCCGGCGCGATCCGACCTCCCAACGGCTCGCAGATCTTCTTCTCGATCGGCTCGGCGCCGCGCTGGTCATGGCTGTGGGGTGAGCGGGAGTACGAGTAGCTGTCCGGACCAGCTGCCGATGTGGAGGTCTCGGGCGCCGTGAAGTCCTGCTGCTTGTAGTAGCGCCACGATGGAAGCGACGCTGCTCGACGTCCGCGCAGACTGGGACTGGAGCAGCTCCTGGGCTGGGACTTCCCCACCATGGCCATGGCCGCGACCCGGATCGGCCGCCCCGACCTGGCCGTTGACACCCTGCTCACGAACTCGGCCAAGAACCAGTACTCACCGGCCGGCCACGCCCTGCCGATCGGCAGCGCCCTGCCGATCGACCTCCCGGCAAACGGCGGCCTGCTCGCGGCCGTCTCCCTCATGGCCGCCGGCTGGGACGGTGCCACCGACTGCCCAGGATTCCACGCGACGCCGGCTGGACCATCCGCCACGAGGGCTTCACCGTCTGGCCCTGACATCGGTCGAAATTCGAGAACCAACGCGGCGGACTGGGGGACCATCCACGACTGCGCACATACTCGACGAGATCAGTCCTGCGGGCGATGTTCGGAGCGGTAGCGGCCGGGGGACTGGCCGACGACGCGTTTGAAGGCGCGGGCGAAGGCGAACTCCGAGTCGTAGCCGACGTCGCCCGCTATGCGGCGCAGCGGCGCCCGTCCCTCGCGCAGCAGCCGGGCGGCGACCGTCATCCGCGGGCTGCGCCTGACGATCCTGCCCCAGCCCGGACCTCGCCGCACGGATTGCCGCGGCCGAGCAGGACTGCTGCCCGTTCATCGCCTTCACCTCGCTGCTGGCGCGCTGACCGTCCCCGCTCCCCAGACCGCCGCCAGCCTGCTGGCTGACGCACAGCAGGGAACTGTCCTGTCGGCCGCGAACGTAAATTCCTTTCCGCGCGGCGGAGAGTTGCTTATGCAGTCACCGGCACGCCGCCCGATCGCCGGTCAGGCGGCACCGGCCATGTCGGCGGGGGGAAATAATGAGCATGTCATTCCGGTGGAAATGTGATGCCTGCGGTGCGCAGTATCTGGCCGGCGGGGCCGACCAGTCGGCCATCCGCGGCCATCCGGAGTACCTCTTGGGCTGGTTCGGGGGCTGTCTGGGGCGGGATCACGAGCAGCACGAGTCGCGGCCCGTAGCCGCCCGACAGCGTCACCGTGTGCGGATCGAGGGTGCGAAACCAGCTGACCCGCACCGACGGGCCGGTGGCCGTCGTGAACCGGCGAGGAATGTCGGTCCAGATGTCACCGTTCACCGACATCCGGCCGACCGTCTCACCCGCGTCCGACAGTGCTGCGACGAGCGCGGGAAGCTCGCTGGCCAGGCGCCAGGATTGCGGCCACCACGCGCCGTCGAAGGATTTTCGACCGAGTGCCACGGCCAGCGACAGCCTGCCGCTGCCGGCAGCGAGCCCCGGGCGCGCGCCCACCGCCGCGGTCCGCAGCCTCGTGGGAGCGCCGCCGTCATCGTCCATACGCGAGGAATCAGCCTGGTCGAGAAGTACAGTCATCGGGCCTGTCATCATGACGGCCGCCTCACTCCGGCGACGAGAACCACCGGATGGCCCAGACCGGTGCCGACATCGACTTGGCATCGATACCCGTGACTTTCCGGTCTGTTATGACAGTAGCACCGCGGACCCATACCCGAACGATCGCGATTTTCGTCCCGGCGCTCGTCGCGGGAGTGCGGAAGGCGGGCCGTCAGCGCACCGACGGTGGTTCGGCTTCGGTAGCCCGGTGATGTCGAGCCACGCGGCGGAGCTGGAAGATGCGCCCCACGCCTGGTATCGCGAGGAGCAGCGCGCCAGCGATCGCCGCGAACAGCAACGCGACCCCGAGTGGTAGATGGCCGTCGATTCCCAGGAACGACACGGTGACCCGCTGGCCGTTCTCCACGATGAAGATCAGAAGAAAGATCAAGATGAGAGCCGACAGGATCGCGGCGGTCCAGATACGGCTCGTCCGGGTCGACCGCACCACATGATCCTCGGGCACGCGCGGTGGGCCATCGGCTTCGGGCTGTTGGACGAAATCGGTAGCCATGACGGCTCCTTGTCCCGGGAAATTGACCCAGAAATTGGGGGCTGGCCCGATCGGCGACTGCCGCCGGCGTCCCGTCTTTGAGTATACGCCCCGATATCAGCATGCCGACATGCGCGCGAGCGGCACCCATCGCCCGCAAGGCTGAGGTTGACAAATGACGCCGGAATCTCGTCCGCACGGCCGATCGATGGGAGCTGGCGGTGGAACCGGCGCCGAGTCTCGGACGGCTATTAATCCGAGCATGGATGCCTGGCGCCGGTGCAAAGCGGTGGTTAGGCGTACAAGTCCCCCGGGGTTCGCCGGAACTTTGCCGTCCTCTGCTGCCGAACTGGCTGAAGCTCCCAACCACATCGACGTTATACCGATCGGCGATATCTCAGACCGTCGCCCTGCGCGGCATGGCCGCGAGGAGTTCATGCGCGCGAGCGGCGTGCGCGTGCTCCACGAGAACTTCGTACTTGGTGGCCACGATCTGGTTGACCGAGGCGAAGTCGCGGCTGCCGTGCCGGGTCGCCGTGCTGTAGCCGAGCTGGCTCCAGGCCAGCCCGAACACGGCCCCGAGCAGCGGCGTGGTGAAGAAAAAGCCGAGTTGGTTCCGATCGCCGAACAGGCTGAACGCGATCCCGACGAACAGTCCGATCCAGAGCCCGGACAGCGCGCCGGCCGCGGCGATC
The DNA here is from genome assembly GCF_917627335.1 of Protofrankia sp. CiT1. Taxonomy (NCBI): domain Bacteria; kingdom Bacillati; phylum Actinomycetota; class Actinomycetes; order Frankiales; family Frankiaceae; genus Protofrankia; species Protofrankia sp. CiT1. The sequence continues at coordinate 3,156 of NZ_CAKJTP010000063.1, forward strand.
TTTCCGCGGGTCAGGCGTCCGGTGACACGTTCGATGGAACGCAACTCGGTGCCGACAATTTCCACGTTCTGCACGGGGAAGTCCAGGTCAGCGAGGTAGTCGACCACCTGCTGGGCGTCGGCGTAGTGGTCGTACACGCCCAGGGACATGGGGTATTCCAGATCCAGGCGGGCGGCGGTGAACATCTCGCTTTTCGTCATACAGGAGTCCTATTCGGTGGTGGCGCGCGGTGCGGCGGCGATCAGGAGGCGGGTGAGCTGACGGTCATCCAACGCACTCCACGTTGGCTCGTCGGGGCTGACCGTCTCGACCTTGGCCCCGATCCGCGTCTTCACGCCCACCTGTTGCGGGCGGACCCGGCTGGCAGTGCGGGTGCGCCGGGCCCGGAGCAGGGTGCTCACGAGGTACGGCGTGCAGAGGATCACGGACGCGATGATGATGATCATAAAGTCAGTTCCAACCAGTTCCACTGCACGGACGACGTGGGCATCTATCCCTGGGCTGAGCTGATGGGTGGGTCGGTGGCAGGGTCGGCGGCTGGTATGAGGGTCCGGGTGGTCGGGGTGGGGTGCACATCGAGCCGGTCGACCAGGCGGGTCAGGGCGAAGCGCCGGTAGACCCGGGGACGGGCTCCGATGATCATGATGGGGATGCCGGCGTGGGCCGCGCGGTTCGCGACGCCGAGCAGGACTGCCAGGCCCGAGGTGCCCAGCGCGGACACGCCGGCGAGGTCGACGATCAGCAGCGAGGGTGGCCGCTGCAGGCCGGCCGTCAGCGCCGCACGGAACGCGGTGCGGGTGGCGCGGTCGATCTCACCGTGCGCGCGCACGATGGTCCGGTCGGCCGGGGCGTAGATGTCGGTATGGAAGCGGGAGGCGAACCTGTGCGGGCGCCGCGCCTTCGGCGTGGGGACCGGGAGGAGAGTCTTCGTCATGGTCAGTGGCGCGACGTGGTGCGTCGACGTCCCCGTGGCGCATGTCCAGTCGTCCCGGTGATCAGGCGAACGGCCAGCAGAACGATGACAGCCCCAACGATCGCGGTGATCCACGTCGACACGTTGAAGAACGTGTGGAGGGAATGGACGTGGAAAAGCACCTTGGCGAGCCAGCCGCCGAGCAGGGCGCCGGCGATCCCGGCGATTCCCGCGACGACCCAGCCGGTACGTTCCCCGGTCAGCCTTTCGGCGATCAGGCCGGCGATGAGTCCCAGCACGATCCAGGCGATGATGCTCATGGTGCTCCCTGCTGTCTGATTCCGGCGGCTTGGCGGTGTGCGGGATGGACGTCGAGCGTCACGACCAGGCCGGCGTCGAGGAACTCCTGGAAGACCGCGGGCTGGGCGCCACGGACAGTGATCCGGCTCCCGCGCCGCGCGGCCCGGGACGCGGCAGCGAGCAGCACTTCCAGGGCGGCCGCGCCGAGGGACGGCACTTCGCCGAGGTCCACGACCAGCAGCGGTTGCCTGGCGTGCATCCCGTGGTCGAGGGCGTCCCGGAATGTCGCGGCGACCACGCCGGCCGCGGAGAGGAGGTGGACGGTCGTGACCTGGTCGTGATGCGAGGTGACGATCCCCACCGCGGCCCCGGAGGGACCGGAACCCCGACGCAGGACCGTGAGGCCTTGGCGTGCGTTTTCGGCTCCGAGCTGGGCCAGCACGCGGGGCCGTTCGGTGCTGTCGAGGGGTCCCAGTAGAACGTCGAGAAAATCGCGCCGGTACTCCACTACGTTCGCCCGATCCCAGCCGACGGTCGATGATCAAGGCGTGCCTGGCCACGCGGCGGCGACCCACCCAGCGGCCCGGTCGGGGATGACGAGGAAACGCAGACGGAAATAGTGGCGCAAAGGCGATCGGAGGCCTTGGACACTGTCACAGATGACACCCTGAGGACGATCACTTGGCGGCGCTCGAGCGTGAGTAACACACTCGCGGTCCCGCGGCAGCTACGCGGCGTTCCCGATCCCGAGCCGGCTATGTCCTAGCAGGCCGAGCATAGCCCGAAGAGCACCCGAATGTCGACGAGGCGTCAACAGGCGGCCACGCTGCCGCGCGCGGCAGCGTGGCCGCGGTGTCCGCCCGCCCGCCCGCGCGATGCATCGGTGTCCGAACATCCCCACGCTCGGCCCAACCACGGACGGAAGTTCACGATCGAACGCGTGCTAGGGCGCTGTGGTAGCTTCGGCATCGGCCGGATCTCTACGAATATCGACGTCGAGTCGGTGTCGCCTCCCGGCTGCGGCCATCTGGCGGCTCTTATCGCCGGGGTTAGGTGACCGTCATGAAGACGGGCCGAACATCCACACTTCTCTACCAGGTCGACGCCGCCCAACTCAGCGACACGATCGCGCACCCACCCATCGCCCAACCACCTGCGGGCTATCGTCCCGGGCCGGCCGCTGGCCCGGCACGGAGGGCAGACATGCAGGTGACGCGGCCATGACAGAGTTCGACGATGAGATCACCGTTGTCGCGCCGGCACTGAGTTTCGAGCAGGAACGGGCCGATGACCTCGACCTGCGGGCGGGCCTGGCCGGTCTCGCCGGCCTGGTGTCCGGGTCCCTCGACCTTCAGGAACTGCTCACCCGGGTGGCGAGCTTCGCCACCCGAGCGATCCCCGGCGCCGACGGTGCCGGGGTGACGTTGCTGCGCGCCGACCGGGAAGGCACCAAAATCGAGGCACTGGCCGCGAGCGCGCCGTTCGTCCGGGACATCGACGAGATCCAATACGTCGTCCTCAACGAAGGCCCCTGCATCACCGCTACCCTCGACCGGCGCACGGTCCGCTCGGGATCCCTGGGCGGCGACCGCCAGTGGCGGCGTTTCGGCCCGCGGGTCAGCCGCCTCGGGGTGCACAGCGCCCTGTCGCTGCCGTTGCTGCTACCGGACCAGGTGGTGGGCGCGATCAACGTCTACGCCCACGGCAAGGACGTCTTCGACGACCACGCCGCCGAACTCGGGGAACTGTTCGCGGCCCCGGCCGCGGTCGCGGTCCACAACGCCCAGGTGCTGACCCAGGCTCTGAACCTCACGATCCAGCTACAGACCGCCCTGTCGAGCAGGCCCGTCATCGACCAGGCCATCGGACTGCTCCGCGGCCGTACCGGCGCGACCGCGGAGGAGGCGTTCGCGCGGCTGCGCGCGATCAGCCAGCACGAGAACGTCAAACTCGCCGTCGTCGCGCAGCGCATCGTCGATGAGGCGGTCCGTCGCGCCCGCGCCCGCAGCCACCAGACGTAACCCGACCGCCCGTCCGCCGCGGTTGGGCGGCCGGCCCAACCGAGTACCGTGAAAGACGGCACCCTTGGATGCGGGGCCCTGACTCGTGTCCGGTGCCCCACCCAGCACCGCGACCTGCGGTACTCGGCTCCGTGGCCGAAAACAGGCGTTCGGGGACGCCGTTTCGGAGAACCCCGCTGTGGACATTTCCACCGCTTGGGCCGCGGATCTCGCCGCTCTCACGGAATCACTGGACGAACCCGGCACGGATATCTCACAAACCCTGCGGCAACTCGCCGCCGACACCAAGACTGCGGTCCACTCCTATCTTGGGCTCTCGGCCATGTTCTCGGTCGGCGGACGGCGCCTGGAATTCACCGCGCTTGAGGAGGACGCCGAGCCCGAAGAAATCCGCGCCTCGCTACGGATATCACTTCCGACTAACGTCTCCGGAACCGAAGATCCCGCGGCCACCGCATCCCTGATCCTCTTCGCCGCGACGCCCGGAGCATTTCTTGACCTTGCGACCGATCTGAGCTGGCTCGCCGGGAGCCTCGACACCGCCGCCTTCGTCCTCGACGAAGACCTCACGGTGCCACCCGATCCGGACACACCCAGCGGGCTGAAAGCCCTGTCCACCGTCGACCAGGCCATCGGCGTACTGATCAGCCAAGGCAACACCCTGGAACAGGCGCATCAGCACCTCGACCTGCTAGCCGCCTACACCAGCGTCGACCGGCCCACCGCAGCAGAGACGATCCTCGCCGAACTAGACCTGCCGAGCACGACAGGCCTGCGCTCCGACGAACGGCGCCCACCGCGCGCACACGGCCCCGACCGGGGGCCGACACCCACCCAGCCGCCACGAGACCCGTAGCGCCGGATCCGTTTCGCGGCGTAAACTCAAAGTCGGGCTGACAGGTGGCGATCGCCGCTGACAGCCCCGAATTCCTGGGGCCACTGTCCCAGGAGAAGGAGCCGTCGTGGCTACCAGCACGGTCAGATACGACGCCGCCAAGAGGTCAACGCAGCACCACAGGATCTCGCTCGGTCGAGGCAAAGCGTCATGAACTTGATCCCGGTCCGGGACGAATTTCCCGAGCGGATCACAATCCTGATTCAACGCCTCCAAACCGCCTACGACGGGACGGTGCCAGGCCCCACCGTCGAGGCGGTAGTGCGCAGCTGCTACGCACCGTTGACACACGCGACGATCACGCATTACGTCCCGAACCTCGTCGAACACGCGAGCCGGGACCGGTTGCAACAGCTCATCACGTCCTAGCCGCTCAACCGGCTCACCGGCGAACCGACGCCGCCGCTACTCGGGAGGCCAGCCCCGAGGCGCAGTCGTGGATCAGTCTGATCCGATCGCCGCCATCGCGCGGGGCGGCGTACCCTCGGCGCCAGATGAATACCCACGGCCTGGCCAAATCCGAACAGGCCAGGGGTGGGACGACCTGATGACGCGGTTCGGATCATTCTGTCCACCCGGCTGCGCCGGAGCGGGTGGTGGCGCGTCCGGTGGGACGTTCTTCCCGCGGGCCAGCCCACCTGACGCCTGGGACCGGCTGGTGGGCGCCGCCCGCCGGTCAGCGATCCCCAGCCGGCCGGTCGCCGCTCGCCGAGGCCGACACAGGCGTGGAAGCCGACCTCCGAAATCCCTCTGTGATCCCAACGGTCCGCGCCGGCTGCCACGTCTGCGGACGCTCGGGCTGCCGTTCGACTCCGAGGCTGCGCGGATGGCGGTACGCTGACGTTGGTTGGGTAGCAGCCAGTCCAGGCCAGATCCCTCGCAGCCTCGCTCGGGATCTGTGAGCGTTCGCTCGCCACTGGGCAGCCTCCGCTGATCGTGATCCACGAATGGGATGACCATGCGCGCTCTCGGCCCGTCTCCTCTTGTCGCTTCTCCATCCCGGGTTCGTCCCGTGCGAGGAGCTGGCTTCAGCTTCGGCGCGGACCCGTCGCGGGGTCCTCGCCCGATCACAGGCCGAGTTCCAGCACCAACCACCGTGGGTGACGCAATGAGCCACGCCATGACCGAACCGATGACCGACGTGACAACGGACACTGCGGACGAGGTGGCTGTCACCTCGGCGCGCCGAGGTGAGCTGACGTTGCTGGACGCCTATTGGCGGGCCGCGAACTACCTGTCCGTCGGTCAGATCTACCTGATGGACAACCCGTTGCTACGGGAACCACTGCGCGCCGAGCACGTCAAGCCGCGGCTGCTCGGGCACTGGGGCACGACGCCTGGCCTGAACCTGCTGTACGCGCACCTGAACCGGGTGATCAACGAGCGGGACCTCAACGTGCTATTCGTGACCGGTCCAGGCCACGGCGGTCCGGGCCTGGTCGCGGGCGCCTATCTCGACGGCACCTACAGCGAGACCTATCCGGCGGTCAGCCGGGACGAGGACGGCCTGCGGACCCTGTTCCGGCAGTTCTCCTTCCCCGGCGGCATTCCCAGCCACGTCGCGCCGGAGACCCCGGGCTCGATCCACGAGGGCGGCGAGCTCGGCTACTCCCTCGTCCACGCCTACGGCGCCGTCTTCGACAACCCGGACCTGGTCGCCCTGTGCGTCGTCGGCGACGGCGAGGCCGAGACCGGTCCGCTCGCCGCCAGCTGGCATTCGAACAAGTTCCTGAACCCGGTGACGGACGGGGCTGTCCTGCCGGTCCTGCACCTCAACGGCTACAAGATCGCTAACCCTGCGGTGCTGGCCCGCATCGACACCGCCGAACTCGCCCAGCTGATGCGCGGCTACGGGTACGAACCGCACTTCGTCAGCGGCGACGACCCGTTCCACGTCCACGAACAGCTCGCGGCCACTCTCGACCAGGCGTTCGATGAGATCGCTTCCATCCAGGACGGCGCCCGCACCCACGGGAGCCGGGACCGGCCGCGGTGGCCGATGATCGTGCTGCGCACGCCGAAGGGCTGGACCGGACCGAAGATCGTCGACGGCCTCCCGGTCGAGGGCACCTGGCGTGCCCATCAGGTACCCCTCGCCGAGACCCGTACCAACCCCGTCCACCGCGCCCAACTCGAGGAGTGGATGCGCGGTTACCGGCCCGAGGAGCTCTTCGACGCCGCCGGCAGGCTCCTCCCTGAACTCCAGGCGCTCGCCCCACGCGGGGATCGCCGGATGAGCGCGAACCCGCACGCCAACGGCGGCCGGCTACTGCGCGACCTCGCCCTGCCCGACTTCCGGGGCTACGCCGTCCCCGTCACCCACCCGGCCACGCAGACCAGCGAGGCCACCCGGGTACTCGGCGTCTTCCTGCGCGACGTCATCGCGAACAACCCGGACCGGTTCCGCCTCGTCGGCCCGGACGAGACCGTCTCCAACCGGCTCACTGCCGTCTTCGAGACGACGGACCGGGCCTGGGACGCCGCCACGCTGCCCGGCGACGACCACCTCGCGCCGGACGGACGGGTCATGGAGATCCTCTCCGAGCACCTGTGCCAGGGCTGGCTGGAGGGCTATCTGCTCACCGGCCGCCACGGGCTGTTCAACTGCTACGAGGCGTTCATCCACATCGTCGACTCCATGGTCAACCAGCACGCCAAATGGCTCAAGACCAGCCGCCGCATCCCCTGGCGCGCCCCCATCGCGTCGCTGAACTACCTGCTGTCCTCACACGTCTGGCGCCAGGACAACAACGGCTTCTCCCACCAGGACCCCGGCTTCATCGACCACCTCATCACCAAGAAGTCGGAGATCGTCCGGGTCTACCTGCCACCGGATGCCAACACCCTGCTCTCCGTGGCCGACCACTGCCTACGCAGCCGGGACTACATCAACCTCGTCATCGCCGGCAAACAGCCCGCGCTGACCTACCTGGACATGGACGAGGCCGTCGCGCACTGCACCCGCGGCCTCGGGATCTGGCCGTGGGCCAGCACCGGTCACGACAACCCCGACGTCGTGCTCGCCTGCGCGGGCGACATCTCCACCCTCGAAACGCTCGCCGCCGCGGACCTGCTGCGCATCCACCTGCCCGCTCTGAACGTCCGGGTCGTCAACGTCGTCGACCTCATGCGCCTGGTCCCCGAGACCGAACACCCGCACGGGCTCTCCGACCGCGACTTCGACGCGCTGTTCCCCCCGGACACCCCGACCATCTTCGCCTTCCACGGCTACCCGTCGGTCATCCACCAGCTCACCTACCGCCGCAACAACCACCACGGCCTGCACGTCCGCGGCTACAAAGAAGAAGGCACCACGACCACACCGTTCGACATGGTCATGCTCAACGACCTCGACCGATACCACCTGGTCATGGACGTCATCGACCGGGTCCCCACGCTCGGCAGCCACGCCGCGACGACACGCCAGCTGATGTCCGACACCCGCATCGCGGCCCGCGCCTACACCCGCGCGCACGGCGAGGACGACCCGCTCATCTCCGCATGGACCTGGCCAGCGACAGCGACCCCGGGTACCTGAGCGAGACAGCGCATCTGATCCACGAGAAACGAAGGAATGTGAGCGCGATGGTCGACATCGCCCATCAGCACGACACCCCGGCCGAGACCATCAACCGACCCGCTGGCACGCCGACGCCTCCGCGCGTCGATGACAACGGGCGCCCAGCTCCGGCCGTCCGCTACCTGCTGGCAGGCATCCGGCTCGCCCTGGGCTGGGTGTTCCTGTGGGCATTCCTGGACAAGACATTCGGCCTGGGCCACGACACGACCTCGGCGAAGGCGTGGATCCACGGCGGTAGCCCCACCAAGGGATTCCTCGGCTCCGCCGCCAAAGGCCCACTCACCGGCTTCTACCACTCGCTGGCCGGCACGACCTTCGCCGACGCCCTGTTCATGATCGCCCTGGTCGCGATCGGCACAGCACTGATCCTCGGCATCGGCATGTGGCTGGCCGCGACCGGCGGGGCAGTCCTGACCGTCATGATGTGGAGCGCCGTCCTCCCACCGGCCAGCAACCCGTTCCTTGACGAACACCTCATCTACGCCGCGGTCCTCGTCGTCCTCGCCTTCCTCGGCGCCGGTCGCACCCTCGGACTCGGCCGCCTCTGGGCCACCACCCCCCTGGTCCGACGCCTGCCCTGGCTCGTCTAGAAAACCCGGACGATGCGCCGCGAGATCCCTGACCTCCCGACGAGCGCGATCCTGGACTCGACCGATGTCACGACCGTCCGGGTCCCTGGCGGTGAGCACTCATGACGGCTACGGCCGTGTCGACCAGGGAGCCGGGCGTGGCGCCGGATATCAGCGCTGTCGCGGGAGTGGCCGGAGCCGACCTGCTGCGCCAGCTCGGCAGCTCGGCGGGCTCGGGCCTGTCGGCGAGCGAGATCGTCCGGCGGCGCGCGCGGTGGGGGCCGAACGCGGTTTCCTCGCACCGGGCTCGGCTGCTTCCGGTGCTGTGGCATCAGCTGCGGTCACCGCTGCTGGCGCTGCTGCTGACTGCCGCGCTGGCGTCCTACTTCGTGGGTGAACGCGGCGACGCGGTCATCATCGGCGTGATCGTCGCCCTGTCGGTGACGCTGGGGTTCGTCAACGAGTTCCGGGCCGAGAAAGCCGCCGAGGCGCTCCACGATCAGATCCGCCACGAGACCGTGGTCATCCGCGACGCGACGTCGACCTCGATCGACGTCACCGACCTGGTGCCGGGCGACGTGGTGGCGCTTCGCCTAGGCGACGTCGTCCCGGCCGACATCCGCCTGCTGGAAGCCACCGGGCTGGCGTGCGACGAATCAGTGCTGACCGGCGAGGCACTGCCGGTCGACAAGGACACCGAACCGGTGCCCGCCGGCACGCCGCTGGCCGAGCTGACCGGCTGCGCGCTGATGGGCACCGTGGTCAACGCCGGAAGCGGGACCGGCGTCGTGGTCGCCACCGGCCCGCGCACCGAGCTCGGCAAGATCGCCGCCGGACTGAGCACCCACCCGATGGACACCGAGTTCCAGATCGGGCTGCGCAAGTTCTCGATGCTGCTCGTCTACGTCGCCGGGGCGCTGACCACGTCGATCTTCGTGCTCAGCGTGGCGCTCCATCGGCCGATCATGGATGCGCTGCTGTTCTCGCTGGCGATCGCCGTCGGCATCACCCCCCAGCTGCTCCCGGCGGTCGTGTCCAGCAGCCTCGCCGCCGGGTCGCGACGGATGAGCGCGCGCAAGGTGCTCGTCAAACGGCTGATCTGCATCGAGGACCTGGGCAACGTCGACGTCCTGTTCACCGACAAGACCGGCACTCTGACCGCCGGACACATCGACTACATGCGCGCGGTACCCGCCACGGACACCGACGCTGAGACGGTCCTGCGGTGGGGGCTGCTCGCCACCGAGAACATGCCGGCGGCGGGGACGGACGTCGTGGGCGGAAACCCGCTCGACCAGGCGCTATGGCGGGCTCCGCCGGTTCCCGGGCAGCTGGCCGCGCTCGGCGCCTACACCCGCCTGGGCACGCTGCCCTTCGATCACGACCGGAAAATGGTCTCGGTCCTGGTCCGCGACACCGCCGACCAGATCACCCTGGTAACCAAGGGCGCCCCGGAATCCGTCCTGGACCGCTGCCTCGACGTGCCCCAGACGGCGCGGGACCAGCTGGCCGCCGAGTTCGCGGCCGGCAACCGGGTCGTCGCCGTCGCCACCCGCCCCACCACCGAGGACCGCGCACCGACGGCAGCCGACGAGCGACACCTGCGGCTGGCCGGCCTGCTGGTGTTCCTCGACCCTCCCAAGCCCGACGCCGCCGGCGCGCTCACCCGACTGGCCGGGCTGGGCATCGCGGTCAAGGTCGTGACCGGCGACAACGCGGCCGTCGCGGTCAAGGTCTGCCACGACCTCGGCCTGGACAGCGGCAACGCCATGACGGGTACCCAGCTGGACGAACTGGACGACGACGCGCTCGCCACGGCCATCGGCGCAACGACCGTCTTCGCCCGGGTAAGCCCGCAGGACAAAGCCCGGATCGTCCGCGTGCAGCGCCGCAGCGGCGGCGGAGTCGCCTTCCTCGGCGACGGCGTCAACGACGCGCTCGCCCTACACGCCGCCGACGTCGGGATCTCCGTCGACTCCGCCACCGACGTCGCCAAGGACGCCGCCGACGTGATCCTGCTGGAGAAGAACCTCGACGTGCTCGCCGACGGCGTCGCCGAAGGCAGACGAATCTTCGCAAACACCATCAAATACGTCCTGATGGGAACCTCCAGCAACTTCGGGAACATGTTCTCCGCCGCCGGCGCCTCACTGTTCCTGTCATTCCTGCCGATGCTGCCGTCCCAGATCCTGCTGAACAACCTGCTCTACGACACCAGCCAGCTCGCCATCCCCACCGACCACGTCGACGAGGCGCAGCTACGCGCACCCTCGCAATGGGACATCGGCTTCATCCGCCGATTCATGATGTTCTTCGGCCCGCTCAGCTCCGTGTTCGACTTCGTCACCTTCGGCGTCATGCTGTGGATCTTCCACGCCGGCGCCGGCGAGTTCCGTTCCGGCTGGTTCGTGGAATCCCTCGCCACCCAGACCCTCGTGATCTTCGCGGTCCGGACCCGGCACGTGCCGTTCTTCCGCAGCCGCCCGAGCCTGCCGCTGGCTCTCGCGGCCGTGACCGTCGTGATCATCGGGTCGGTGCTCCCAGCAAGCCCGCTCGCGCACCTCCTCGGTCTCAGTCCGCTGCCCCTCGCGTTCTTCGCGGCGCTGGTCGGCCTGGTCATCGGCTACCTCGCGCTGATCGAGGCCGGCAAGCGGGTCTTCTACCGCGGCGCCGGCATCACCCCACCCGCTCGCCGGCGTTCTTCCACGATGCGGGCACTACACCGCCGCGCTGGCCGCTTCAGCCTCCGCGGACACGCCGAGCACACTCCGAAGAAGGCCGGATGACCCGACCACCAGACCCGGTGGGTGAGCGGCGCCTGCCTGCCGTCGGAGCCGTATCGACGGGCCGCAAGCTGCTCTGCTCGACGACAGCGCCTCGTCGAGCAGAGCGTTGTCGGGCGAGGCTCCGCGTCGCCGGCGGAATGTCCTCGCCGGCGGACCGGGCTCGGTCCTGGCCGTGGTTTCGTGAGTAGTCGCGCCCGGCACCCTCAGGCAGTGCTCTGCTGCCGCTCCAAGGAGAACACATGAGGACCGCAACCAGCTATTGACATCGCCGTCAGGTCGATAGCGCGCGCAGCCAACGACATTTCGCGACCGGGCACTCCGTCCGGCGCCGGACAGTCGATCGGGCCCGGCGTACGATTATGCCGCTGGGAAACAGCCAGCCCGGGCCGGGGCTGCCGCGCGTCAGCGTCGCGGCCCTATGGGCTGCAGGCCTAGCCGCCGGGCGCATCGGTGATCTCTCCTGTAGAGGCACCTCATGTCCGCTCACAACGTTTCCACCTCCGCGCCGTCCACGCCTGTGGGCATGCTGCTGACCGAGCCGGCACCGTGAATTTTCATGATCGTGGCGACGCGGCGATCGCGCCTGTGGCGGTCGACCTCGTCGGATCGTGCGCGGCGCTGGGAAGTGGCGGCTCATGCGAGCGCGACCGCGCGTAGAGCCCGACGTCGACGAGCGACTCACACACCTGTTGCCATATCCGGGTCTGCTGCCCCCGCGGACGTCCGGCGTCCCGGGGATGCAGGTCGCCGCGCGCTGTCTCCCGGCGGCTGACAGCGTGGGGGCACTGGGCGACTTCTACGACATGTTCCCTGTGCGCCTGTTCGCCGGCGCGGACTCCGAGTCCTACACGCAGCGAGTACGCACGCTGCGTGAACCGATCGTGGAACGCTGGGACGCCGTGATCGGAGACGTCAGCGGCCACGGGCCGGAAGCTGCGATGCTCGCGGCGTGGGCACGCCAGACGATCCGCGCCATCGCGACGGCTGAGAAGACTCCGTCGCGGGTACTCGACCGCCTCAACACCGCGTTGCTGACCCGCGAGCCCGACGGCGAGCGTTTCCTGACCGCCACGTACGTCATGCTGTTTCCAGGGTCCGCCGGAGTCCGCGTGCTCCCCACGTCGGCGGGGCATATGCCCGTTCTGCTGCGCAACTCCGCCGGCGCGGTGCGCGCCGTCGGGCATCACGGACTGCCTCTGGGCCTGTACGCCAAAGCCGGACTGAGGAATGTACGGATGACCCTGCGAACGGGAGAGACGCTGCTTCTCTACACGGACGGCGTCACCGAAGCTCGACAGGACCGCGAACAGTACGGCGAAGAACGCCTCCGGGCTCTCCTCGCCGCGACGGGACAGTTCAGCCCGCGAAATCTCGTGGACGAAATCGAGGCGGATGTGCTCGCCTTTACGGGCGGATCCCATGCCGACGACATCGCACTCCTCGCCCTGCGCGCCACCGATCTACACCCAATACTGTGAACTCGACGAGTGACGCTACGGGTCTCGCGGCGGTTCGGTGGGTACCGCCTCACTATCAGGCCCCCGTGCGCGCGCCGGGCGCCCATCGCCGCCTCCCGGGCCTGTCGGACTCGTGGTGTCCAGCTCGGCGAGGATGGCGCCGGCCGCGGCGAGCCGGTCGGCGCGAGTGTCGGCGGCCAGCAGGTCGAGGTGCGCCGAGGCCTGCTCGGGCGTACTGCCTCGGCCGATCAGCACGCCGATGGCCTGCTCGATGATCGACAGTGCCCTCAGCCCGCTCGGTGCGGCCGGATCGTGCGGCGCTGTGAGGTCCTCGTCGAGGACGAATCCGCCGGGGCCGCGGTTGAGACCGTCGCCGGTCAGCCAGCTCAGATCGGTCGCGAGGTCAACGAAGGCTCCCGGTATCGCGGCAAAGAGGATCAGAAAGATCGTGGTCTCCGGGTCTTCGGCCGCGGAGACGCGCGGCGGCAGGGACAGCCGTAGAGAGGCACGGATGTCTTCGGGTTCGGCGCCCTCTTCGAACGCGGTGAAAGTGAGCACGCGCCCACCGGCGAAAAGTACGGCCGATAGTCCGATATAGGAGCCAACGGCAATCTTGGCGTCGACAGAGAGTTGCCGCAGAGTTTGCGAGACATCCACGCCGGGCTCGTCCAACGATTCGGTGAGAGCCGCGAGGTCCGCGGCCAAGGCTGTGGAAATATCCACGGCGGGGTTTCTCCGAAACGGCGTCCCCGAACGCCCATTTTCGGCCACAAAGCCGAGTACCGCAGGCCGCGGTGCTTGGTGGGGCACCGGACACGAGTCGGGGCCCCGAATCCAAGGGTGCCATATCTCAGGCTACTCGGTCGAACCCGCCGCGTGATCACAGAGGATCGACAGTCGAGCTACATGTCGCGGTTGCGGGCGCGGGCACGACGGACCGCCTCATCGACCATGCGCTCGGCGACGGCGGCGAGTTTGACGTTCTCGCGCTGGCTCATCGCGCGCAGCCGCGCGAACGCCTCCTCCGCGGTCCCACCGTTGCGCCCACGCAACAGTCCGATGGCCTGATCGATGACCGGCCTGCTCGACAGAGCGGCCTGCAGCTGGATCGTGAGGTTCAGAGCCTGGGCCAGCACCTGGGCGTTGTGCACCGCGACAGCCGCCGGGGCCGCGAACAGCTCGCCGAGCTCGGCGGCGTGCGCGTCGAAGACGTCCTTGCCGTGGGCGTAGACGTTGATCGCTCCCACTACCTGGTCCGGTAGCAGCAACGGCAGCGACAACACACTGTGCACGCCGAGGCGGCCAACCCGCGGGCCGAAGCGCGGCCACTGCCGTTCGCCGCCGAGCGATCCCGAACGGACCGTACGCCGATCGAGAGTGGCGGTGATACAGGGACCTTCGTTGAGGACCACGTACTGGATCTCGTCGATATCCCGGACAAACGGCGCGCTCGCCGCCAGCGCCTTGACCCGGTCGTCATCCCGGTCGGGGCGCAGCAACGTCACCCCGGCGCCGTCAGCGCCGGGGATCGCCTGGGCCGCGAAACTCGCCACCCTGGTCAGCAGCCCCTGCAGGTCCAGGGAACCGGACACCAGACCAGCGAGGCCGGCCAGGCCAGCACGCAAGTCGAGGTCATCGGCCCGCGCCTGCGCCGAACTCAGCTCCGGCGTCAGCATGACAAGGTCATCATCAAACTCGGTCATGGTCGCCAAACCAGGCATCCCCCGCCGTCAACGGACCGACTGCCGTGGGCCGGGGCCAGCCGCGGCTGTGCCCCACCGCCGGTGGTCGCCTCGGGCCGGGAGACCCTCAGGGAAATCTGGAGCTCGACGGGTTCGCCGCCACCGTCGTCGCGGAAAGCGAAGCCAACCTGACCGAGAGGTACAGCAATGTGGCCCGCCATCATGACGGTCGCCTCAGTCCGGCGATAAGGGCCGCCGGATGGCCTCGGCCGGCACTGAGACCGGCCTGGCATCGAGATCTGGAAGATTCCGGATTCATAGGATTCCGGTCGGCCTTCACTTTATCATGGTGCGCCCGTGCTCGGATGTCGGCCCGCTCCCTGCCTGCGACAGGGTGGGCCGCGCGGGAGCCAGGACGTGAGGCTCCGGCTCCTGACTACAGTCGCCGTGGACCCGCACGACACGAAAAAGGGGACGCCCGGACGCGACCCCCGTTCCGATCAGATATCTACGCTGGCGAGATGGTCGGCGCTGCCTCCGCACCACTCGACTAGGAAAAGTGTCGCATCGTCGGTCGTGACCCCGCGCCGTTCCCGCATCAACGCATGAGACAGACTCCGCACCATCTCCCGCGCGCTGTTACCCCGGGCACTCTCAACGAAGTTGATCAGACGTTCTTCGCCGAACTGCTCGCCGCCCTTCTCATGCTCCTCGATGAGACCGTCGGTGAAGAACAGCACCCGGTCACCACGCCACAGCGTCTGTTCATTGACCTGCGGTATATCGCCACCGAAGCCGACCGGAAGAGTACCCGGACCCTCCAGAGCCTGGATAACCTTACGATCGCGGATCAGCAGCGCCGGCGGGTGACCCGCATTGACCCATTGCAGACGACCTGTTCCAATATCCAGACGCATCATCTGTGCCGTGACGAAGTGATCGGGCCCGAACTGCCTATGGATGGCCGCGTCCATGAACATGTACAGCTCAGCCAGCCCGATGTCGGCGCGTCTGGCGTGCCGGTAGGCGCCAATAGCGACCGTTGCCAGCACCGCGGCGTCCAGGCTATGGCCCATGGCGTCGATGACGGCCGCATGGAGGATGTCTTCGTTGAGGGCGTAGTCGAAACTGTCGCCCGCGATGTTGTAGGCGGGTTCGAGGATGCCGGCCACTGTGACCTGCGGGGTAATCATGGTCAGCGGCGGCAGCAGCGACCACTGGATTTCCGCGGCCACACTCATGGGTTCGCGGCGCCGAGCCCGAAAGAACTGGTCGGTATAATTACTTTTGGTGACAATCATGTCGGCGACAAGGCCGGCGAGCCGCCTCAGCAAGCGCCGGTCATCATCATCGACCCGGTCGAGAGTGAAGGCCATCACCCCTACCTGGTCGCTACCGTCCAGCAGCGGCAGGAACATCCGTATTCCATCACCTTGCTGCTGCTCGACGGGCATCGCGCGAAGGAAGGCCATGCCGGCAGGAGAGTCATCGATCGACTCGGGCTCCCCGACCGAGAGGCCCCTGCCAGGCAGCGGCGTCAGCATCAACTGCTCATAGTCCTGCAGAAGGATCGAGACATCCCGGCCACCAATCCTTCCGATCTCCTCCGCCACCAGAGGGGCGATCAGCTGCGGCGGCATCTCGTGAGCACGGTCCAGCAGCACACCCAGCAGTCGCTCACCGAACCCCTCCGACCGATCCACCATGACCTTGCTGGACTGTCGTTCACCTTCTACCACAAAAACCTCTTCTCCCCGGCGACCAACCCTGGCCCGTGCGAGCGTCCCTAGATGACGTCGGCCGGTCACGTCGACACCCCGATTCACTCCCGATCGGCGGAGCGGAGGACTGTCAAGTCCCGGTGGAGTCGGGGCGAGCCGTACCCTTTGACCTTCATCTTTCCGACGTTCGTTCCGTTCCCAGTCGGCACCGGCCGCCGAGCTCAAGGCACGGCGGTCGTCCTGCGCGCTCGGCTTCCTCATTTCCGATTGGGTCCGCAATCGGGTCGATGAATGAACGACGGAGCCAATCGAGACGGAACCGGCCCAGAGCTCTACGGCGCCGCCGGGCCGGCCTGACTGTCGAGTGCGCTGTGGGTATCGGTGCGCAGCCGGGTCACCAGACCGCGGGCGGTGCCGGTGCCAACGGCTAGCCGCTTGCGCAGCGTTTCCGCGGAGATCGGGCGTTGGTGCTGCTGCCAATGCAACACATCCTCGGCCCGGGCCCGGTGCAGCAGGTCCTGCCTGTGTGCCTCGCGCGCGGGCTCGCGCGACAGCGGGACCGCGACAGCAGTCCCATCCCCGACCGGCTCGACAGCAGGCGCAGCGTGGCGATCCTTGACCCCTGTCGGGGACGGGTTGTCGGCAGCCGGCGTCTCGGCCAGATGCCGGCGGTCGGCCGCTGTGATTTGCATGGCGTACAGGAGACCCGGGGCGACCTCGGCCCAACCGATCAGGAGCACCGGTCCGACGGCGTCGAATGCTGCCTTGCCGTACCGGCCGGCAATCAAGGGTTCCGCGATGTTCAACGCCAGCGTTACCATGCTCGCGAAGATGAGAAGCCTCCGTGCCGAGCGCAGCACTTCTACTGGCCCGCCGTTCACAGCGAGTTGCCGGCTGCCGAGCAGCAGGCCGACGACCGACAGATCAACGGCGGGCGCGACGAGCGGCGCTACCCATATCGGAACGCCGAGACGTAGCCCGAGCGCGAGCACGTTCCCGAAGCCGAAGAGGAACGTTAGCGCAACGACCACGCCGACGATCACGGTCACGAGACGGATCGAAGAGTCCGGAACCGCCAGGTCTACGGAACGCCTGTTCGATTCGGTAGACGATGTAGAGGTCCGCGCGGTCACT
The DNA here is from genome assembly GCF_917627335.1 of Protofrankia sp. CiT1. Taxonomy (NCBI): domain Bacteria; kingdom Bacillati; phylum Actinomycetota; class Actinomycetes; order Frankiales; family Frankiaceae; genus Protofrankia; species Protofrankia sp. CiT1. The sequence goes on from NZ_CAKJTP010000063.1 coordinate 20,214, forward strand.
GGACATCGACCCTGGCCAGGGCCCGCGTAGCGACCGGACGGACAGTAATTTCAGGGCCAGCAACCAAGATCAAACGGTTCGGATGCTGGTACACATGGTCCACCCTCGCCCAGCCCGTTGATGCGATGAAGGAGCGGGGCCTCCGCTCCTCGTGACACTCCCAGCTGGGTAGTTCCTGGGGGTTGCTCACGTCATCGACGAAGGAGGCCCCTGTGAAGACATCGTATGACGGCCGTCAGATCGACGGCGCACGCTGATCAGACCTGCAACAACACCGGCGCGATCAAAGGACCTGACTAGTTACCCAGGCGAGGCGTGACACACCCAGACCGAGGTCATTCGCTGATCACTGGTTGGCGCTCTACGTGAATCCGCGCCAGCTCAGCGCGAAATCGTGCCGAATCAACGGGGTCTGTCGCCGCCGCCTCGACCAACGACTGGCAGGTTGCCGACGCCAGTTCGGCTGGCAGCGTCTCAAAGATCGCATCAGCCTCCTCCTGGAAACACTCCAGCCGTTCCTGGGCAGTGAACAGCCTCCAGGCCTCTCGGTACGGGCGAAGCAGTGTGATGACGGCCAGGTCGCGGCGTCGACGCTCGCTCGCGGTCGGCTCACGCCCGGCGAAGCTGTTCTGGCCGTGGATCCGGTAGCAGACCGCGGCCTCAGGTGCCGAACGCCACCTTCGGACAAGCCGCCGAGCCGCGCCACCGAACATCAGAACGTCATCTGCTCTGATACGCCAGTCCGAACCGTCGGCAATGTGCACGAGCTCGGCGAACAGCTGCGACCGCACCGCGATCGCCGAGGTTGGCGCGCCGAACCACTGGCCGAGGAACACCGTTCGCAGCCAGTCGGCCGGCTGGTCGCCGTAGCCCACGTCAAAAGTGAACGGGACGACGTCCGTCGGCACTATCGAGCCCGCCGACGCGGTCGCCGCTACGAACCGCAGGCCCGAGAACACCATCTCCGGCCGAGCATAGGAGTGGAACTCCTCCTCGACTCCTTTGAGATAGCCCTCGGACCAGAAGTCATCCGCGTCCAGGAGGCAGACAACGTCGGACTCGTCGGCGAGCTTCACCGCCGCCCGCTGGAAGGCGCAGAGCTGACCCCGATTCCGGTCCTCGGCGTAGAGGACACACGGGATGTCGGCGGTACATTCCTTCGGGATCTTGAGTGAATCGTCAGTGGATCCGTCGTCGACCACCACGACGATTTCCGGCCTCCGGTTCTGCGCCTGAACCGAACCCAGAGCGTCGGGCAGATATCGGCCGTAGTTGTAGTTGGTAACAAGTACACCGATCCGCATCTTCTGATCAGTTCCCATCCCGACGACGCACCGAATCCACATTGATGAACTCGTGAAACTCGTAACCACAGCCGGCCCGGCCCGCCGAGCGCGAGAGCGCTAGCGCCAGGGGCGCGATCCGGGCCTTCTCGACCTCGAAGACCTCGTCCTCGAAGTCAGTCTGGCGCCGGACATAACACCACGCACAGTGGCGCAGCAGGCCCTCAGTACCCGAGACGCGGACCGCTGCGTGCCTGCGTCGTAGCGCCTGGAAACCGGGCCCGTTCCAGATGTCGAGCACGCCAATATCTGGCGAGAGCTCCGCAAAGATCTGGCTGTCATGCCCAATGAGGTGGTCGCAGTAGCCGACTCCACCCCGATAGTCGATGTAGACGACCGACCAGGGGTGTGTGCAGCGCGTCATGCCCGGAACATCCGGCGCAAGATCCTCGGTCAGGGAAGCCCCGAGGCGCAGCTCAAGGCCTGCCTGTCGCGCGCGCTCCGCCGCCTCAATGAGGGACCGAACAAGTAGGTCCGGCGGGACCTGAGAAAGATGAAGTGGATTGTCCCGGTCGGCCACGACCGGAAAGAGAGTCATACGTTCGGCGCCCGCCGAACCGGCGACCGCGACGATCTCGGACAGCTCTCGAACGTTGGCTGCGGACAGCACCGTGTTGAAGAACAGTCGGCCTCGGCCCGCCGCCGCCCGCGTGTCCGCCAACATCCGCAGCTGGGAATACAGCCGCCGGACAGATCCTCGCCGCAGAACACTGGCGGCCTCCTGTGAGACGGCGTCTACCGACACCACCACCATCGCCTCGCCATCGAAGAGAAGACGGGCGTCCGACGGCCGAAGCGACAGCGCGTTCGTGACCAGTCGGAGCCGCGTCCCGTAGGAGAGCGCCTTCTCGACATTCCAGCCGAAATCACGCAGCAAGGTACTCTCGCCCCAGCCTCTGAGATCAACCAGGGCGGCGCTCGGAAACAGCTCCTCAGCGATCTCCAGAAGAATGTCTCTCGGCATGTTCATGCCACGGAAGCTATCGGACGAAGATCGGCATATCGCGCAGTGGAGATTGCAGTCACGGGTGAGTTCCAGGAATACCACCAACGGCCTACATGTGAGCACTTCGGCGCCGGACTCGTACTCGGCCACACAGCGGCTCACGTTTTCTTCTCGTGACAGCTGGAGCGAAGAATGGTCGCCGTTCAATGACATCTACCTCCCACGGCGGTGACGCCTGACGAACTCGGGCGCTGAGCCTGACCTCACGTCCAGCCTGGGCAGGCACCCCCGCAACATGTTTCGCGGGATGTGTAACCAGTATCCGGCTCCAACGCGACGGTGTCGACCAGTTCGAGGTGAGTCCGTCAGCGCTCGCCTCAAACTCACCGCGTCGCCGCGTCACGGCCAACGTCGACCGGACCGGCGAACCGACCGACCGGCCGCCGTCTGTCAAGGGCCATTGAGAACGGCCCCGTGGTAGCCACCAGATCTGCCCACTGGCGGCCAGTGGAACAGCCCGGCTCGGTCAGGTCAAGGATTTCACCCCTTGCCGGACAGGGCCTGGGTGAGGCGGACGCTGTCGCCGCTGGTCTGGCAGAGGTGGGCGTGGTGCAGCAGCCGGTCGACGGTCGCGGCGAGGGTCTTGGGCATGATCTCGTCGAAGCCGGCCGGGTGCAGGTTCGAGCTGACGGCGACCGAGCGTTTCTCGGAGGCGGCGCCGACGAGCCGGTAGAGCCCTTCGGCGGCGTCAGGTCCGACGGGCAGCAGCCCGATGTCATCGACCTATGCGGCCTGCCGCGCCTCCGAGGGCTCGTTCTTCATCGACTTTCGATTCGTTCGAATTCTGGGTATGCTGGTGCAGGAGGTGGAAGACCATGGCCACTGGGGTGTCCGAGCGCACCGTCCTTCCCCCGGACGAGTCCCTCGACGACCTTGTCGCGTTCGTCGGGCGGATCAGCCGTACGGACAACCACGCCGAACTGGTCGGACCCGACGGATCGCGCACCCTGCTTCCCCCAGCCGTCTATGAAGTACTCCAGCATGTCGTGCTCGCGATGGCCCGCGGCCAAGCCGTCACCATCGCCCCGCACCACCAGCAGCTGACCACCCAGGAGGCGGCCGACATCCTCGGCGTCTCGCGCCCGACCCTGGTCAGGATGCTCGACGAGGGGCGAATTCCCTACACCCAGCCCGGTCGGCACCGCCGGGTCCTGTTGCCCGACGTGCTGACCTACCAGGAACTACGCCGAGCCGCACGCGAAGCCGCCATGGACGAACTAGTCACCCTTTCGGAGGAGTTCGACGGCTACCGCGCGACTGACAAGCCATACCACCG